>NZ_JBBOBR010000003.1 GCF_038002165.1 Cytobacillus sp. FSL H8-0458
CTTCATGCCGGTGAATACCGCCATCAGCTTGCGGCTTATAAAGGTGCTTTTCTGGAAGAAAGCTTCTCATCGTTAATACGGAATGCGAAAAAGAGCATTACGATTGGGACCCCATATTTTATACCGGGTAAAAGACTTTTTAAGGATCTGCTACATGCTTTGGAACGCGGCGTCATGGTCAAGATCCTCGTCCCATGCGTGACAGATCATATTCTTGTAAAAGAAGCCTCTTATCTTTATCTGAGAACCTTGATTAAAGAAGGCGCTTATGTGTATGAGTACAAAAAGGGCTTTTATCATGCTAAGGCTATTATAATCGATGATGAGATCTGTGATATCGGAACAGCCAATTTCGATAAGCGGAGCCTGTTCTTAAATTATGAAATCAACTGCTTTATTTATGACAAAGAGTTCATTAAACAGATTCAGGCTGTTGTAGACAAAGACATACTAAATGCAAAGAGATTGACCCTAAAAGAACTAAACCGGCTGGATCCTTTACGGACATTCAAAGAGATGCTTGCCCGGTCTGTGGCAAGTTTTCTGTAAGAAAAGCGGAAGCGCCTTGCCCACGAAGGAGCGCAGACTAAGAACGCCACGTCCTGTGGCAACGTCTGCATGACCCCCATCCTCCCAAAAGCTATCGCTTTCGGTCGTGCGATGTTTATGCTGACGAAGCCTTCCCTGTCCTGGTGGCCCCAAGCACAAGACGAGCCTTCCGGAAAGGCGTTCTTTGCCTTTATGGAAGGCTTGCCCGAAATGTGGAGGCGACTGCCCAGGGACGACAGGCATAAGACAGTTCCTGTAAGAAGGGGGGGTTCCTTCTGAAAGGAAATGGCTTATGACCCGAGTCCCTAGGAGCCGAAACAAGCCAAGCTTGTGACCTCGAGGGGGTAGGCTGCTTGCGCTAGACAGCTAACGAAATACAAAGATTTACATTCTGTCAGAATATAAATCAGCATAAAGAAGGTGCTGCAAATTGAAAATCAGACTGGGGTATGTTTCCCATGCCATCAGCTTGTGGGAGGCATCTCCTGCCAGGACATTAACGTTTACTCGCTATCAGCAGCTGCCTGAGGAGGAAAGGCTGGACAAGCTGAAGGCTGTCACAGCGGTGAATCTGCAAAATACGTTAAGAATGCTTTATTTTAATATCGCCCATGAAATTCAGCTGTATCGGCTCTCAAGCTCCATCGTCCCTCTGGCCACACATCCGGAGGTTTTATGGGATTTTGTCACACCCTTTAAGGATAAGTGGCTTGAGATTGGCGATTTGATAAAAAAACATGGTCTCCGCGTGAGTTTTCACCCCAATCAATTCACCCTGTTCACTTCTCCGCGCGAGGATGTGACCCGGAATGCTGTTAAAGATATGGAATACCATTACCGGATGTTTGAGGCCATGGGTGTTGAAAAGAAAAGCGTCATCAATATCCATATTGGCGGGGCTTACGGGGACAAGCTTGCGACCATTGACCGGTTCCATGAAAATCTGAAGATGCTTCCGTCACATATTAAAGAGCAAATGACCCTTGAGAATGATGATAAAACCTATAACGCGGATGAAACTCTCCTGGCCTGCCAGAAGGAAAACATCCCTCTTGTATTCGACTATCATCACCATATGGCAAACCTCAGCACCCGCCCGCTCGAAGAAATTCTCCCGGAGATTTTTCAGACATGGGATAAAACAGGACTCAAACCGAAAATTCATATTTCCTCGCCCAAATCGGAAAAAGCCTTTCGGTCCCATGCCGACTATGTTGACCTGGACTTTATCAGGCCTCTTCTCGATGTACTGAAAACCTTTAACCGGGATATTGATTTTATGATCGAGGCGAAAGCCAAGGACAAGGCTGCACTTAAGCTGACAGAGGACATCAGCAGCATCCGCGGGGTGAAAAGGATCGGCGGAGCGGAAGTAGAGTGGAAATAATGAAGGCGTTCCAGGTGCGGAACGCCTTTTTATTTTAATTGAATTTCTCTCACCTTCTGTCTCTGCTCCTCCGGCCACCAGGCTCCGCAGTCTGCGGAGACTACACAGGCTGAACATTTTTTCAGATCGTACACCTTCATACCCGTAATCGGAGGCGAATAAAGGTGCAGTGTGACAAGGCTTTCCCTGCCTGCGCTCTTCATTTTGTGCACACCTTTTTTGGGCGCAAAAAAGAAGGAGCCTTGGGACTTAACCTCTGCAAAAAGCTCAATTGGGACGTCTTCCCTCACTTCAAAAACAGTGTTTTCCGAATCTCCATTCATCACTTGAATCCATCCCTTTGAGTTTCCATGATCATGCGGGGCGCATTCAATATCCGACCAGTTCATGACGAGCAGCTCCACTTCATCATTTTGATAGAGAAGCTTGCGGTAATAAGGTTTTCCAGCTGCCGGCTGCAGGTGTGGAACCAGTTCCTCTAGCTTGATATTCAGTGATGCCAATGCCTTTCTAAGTTCATCTGCTGAAGGTGATTTTAATGAATCCAAAATGCTTTGAAACCGTTCCTTCATTAAACGACTCCCCCTTTTCATGTGGATTATCGTTTCCTCCATGAAATATATTTCAGCTGACCATTCACCATGATCACTCCTATAATAATTATGATTCCGCCCATGATGCTTATGAAGAAAATTTTTTCCCGAAGCAGAAGAATGGCCGCTATAAGGGTAAATAGCGGCTCCATATAGATAAACATGGATACCTTGGAGGCTTCCAAAACCTCGAGCGCCTTGGACCAGTACCAATAGCCGATCCCCGAAACAAATATGCCCAGAAACAATATATGGGCCCATTCAGACCCAGATAATAGATGGAATTTCTCCCATCCCCTGTCTCTCAATAAAAAGGGAATCGTCAGCATGCATCCAAGCAGGCTCATATAAAAAGTGACCACAAGGGAAGGCAGCTTAATGTGCAGTTTTTTTACCAGGATGGAATACACAGCCCAATTCAATGTGCTTAGGATCATGAGGAAATATCCTATATTTAAAGCAAATCCCAGTGTATGGCCGCTCCTCGCTCCCGTTACCATGAGCACGCCGGAAATTGCAGTTATAATGCCCAGTGTCTTAAGGAATGTCAATTTTTCATGAAGAAAGATCATGGAGAGAAGCACGGTAAAAACAGGTGAAAAAGAAATAATCCAACCTGCAGAGGAGGCGTCTATCGTTTCTAAGGCTGTGACCTGGATGACCTGATGGATGAAAACGCCAAGTACACCGAGAACAATTAAATGGGGAATATATTTAAGCGGAATCTGGAGCGGATACCTTTTCAAGAGAAGCACAAGGAGCAGAAAAGCGGCTCCGATAGCAAACCTGAGCATGATTAACGTATAAGGGTCAAGCTTATCCAAAACAGCTTTGGTGGAGACAAAAGAGACTCCCCAAAAACTGATTGAAATGGTTGCGTAAAGTGAGGCTGCCATTTGTGGCTTCATGGGCGGGCATGTCCTTTCCGGAAGGGTTTTTACCATGATATGCTCGTCCGGATGTAACATGCGCTGTTTAATCTGATTTTTTGGCGATTTTGACAGGTTATTTGCAGATTTATCATTTGATTGCTGACTTGGCGGGTTTGCTGACTAACTTTTTGAGGACTGCTCCTTAGTTTTTTGGTTTGCTGCCTGGATTTTAGTTTGTTTGCAGGTTTATTAGGTTTTGTTTGCAAGTTATACCATGTTTGTTTGCAGTTTTCCTGATTTGTTTGCAAGTTTTAGCTATTGTTTGCTGATTTCCAAGGTTTATTTGCAAATATTCCGGATCTATTTGCTGATTTCCAAGGTTTATTTGCAAATATTCAAGATCTATTTGCAAAGTTCACATTTTGACAAAAAAGGCTGCCCATTAAATGTGGACACCCTTTCCCAATCTATCTCAATATCCCCTGCAGCCAGGGCAGAATCACTTCATATGCTTTAAACCCGAGGTAAATGCCGACAATTCCCATAATACCGGGAAGTGCGGGCGGAGCGGGAATCGGAAGCTTCATGAAAGCAAAGACAAAACCGACTACGAATCCTGTAAGAATGGATAAAAGAACAATTCTCATGAGACCCTCCTAAAATGACTTACTATGTTTTACCAGTTTAACTATACCCTTAAACATATGACTTTAGCTTCCCCTTTTTTGTCTAAAACATAAAAAAAGCCGGCACCAATAAGTGCCAGCTTCCATCATTACATTTTTTCCGGAGCAGATACGCCGATTAATTTCAGTGAGTTCTTCAAAGTAGTCTGAACCGCTTTGATCAGTGCCAGACGAGCTTTCGTTCTTTCCGGGTTTTCCGCATCCAATACTTTTTCAGCATTATAGAAGCTGTGGAAAGATGAAGCCAGTTCATAAATATAGTTCGTAATTCTGTGCGGCATGCGCTTTTGCGCTGCTTCGCCGACAGCCTGCGGGAATTCGCCGATTTTCTTCAGAACGTCGATTTCCTTTTCCGCAGAAATCAGGGAGTAATCTGCCGCTTCAGCAGACATGCCCTGTTCTTCACCCTGGCGCAGGATGCTGGAAATACGCGCGTGTGCGTACTGTGCATAGTAAACAGGGTTTTCATTGGATTGGGATACAGCCAGGTCAAGGTCAAAGTCAAGATGTGTATCTGCGCTTCTCATCGCAAAGAAATAGCGTGTTGCATCCAGCCCTACTTCTTCCACAAGGTCACGCATCGTTACCGCTTTGCCGGTACGTTTGCTCATCTTCATTTTTTCGCCGTTTTTGTACAGGTGTACAAGCTGGATGATCTCGACTTCAAGCGCATCACGGTCATAGCCAAGCGCCTGGATGGCCGCCTTCATGCGCGGAATGTAGCCATGATGGTCAGCACCCCAAATGTTGATCAGCTTTTCAAAGCCTCTTTCAAGCTTGTCTTTATGGTAAGCGATATCTGGAGTCAGATACGTGTAAGAGCCGTCATTTTTAATAAGCACACGGTCCTTGTCATCACCGAAAGTGGTGGAGCGAAACCATGTTGCGCCCTCTTCCTCGTAAATGTGGCCGTTATCCTTTAATGCCTGAAGGGCTGTGTCGATTTTGCCGTTATGGTAAAGGGATGTTTCCGAATACCATACATCGAATGGAACGCGGAAGTCTTCCAGGTCCTGCTTCAGCTTCGCCATTTCATATTTCAGGCCGTATTCACGGAAAAAGTCAAAACGCTCATTTTCATCCGCATTTACATATTTATCGCCGTGCTCTTCAGCGAGCTTTTTGCCGATGCCGATGATGTCTTCGCCATGATAGCCGTCAGCAGGCATTTCTTTTTCTAAGCCAAGAGCCTGGAAATAACGGGCTTCAACTGATAGAGCCAGATTGTTGATCTGGTTTCCGGCATCATTAATATAGTACTCACGGGACACATCGTAGCCAGCTTTGTCTAAAATATTGCATAGGGAGTCGCCGACAGCTGCGCCGCGGGCATGTCCAAGATGCAGGTCCCCTGTCGGGTTAGCGGACACAAACTCCACCTGGATCTTCTGATTGTTGCCAACTGTTGTTTCTCCGTACTGATCTCCTGCTTCCAGAACGGCCGGAATCAGATCAGTCAAATAAGCGTTATTCATGTAAAAATTGATAAAGCCAGGGCCGGCGATTTCAATTTTTTCAATGGAAGCCTTTGTGCTGTCAAAAGAAGCAATAAGCTCTTCTGCAATCATTCTTGGCGCCTTTTTTGCCACTCGCGCCAGCTGCATCGCCATATTCGTGGAATAATCGCCATGCGACTTTTCCTTCGGGATTTCAAGAATCACATCGGGAATCTGCTCTTCCGCTGCCAAACCGGCTTTCACAACCGCATCCTTAATTTCCTGCTTTAATTTGCCTTGCACCTGTTCAACTATGTTCATTGTTCTCCTCCTCAAACGTAATTGCCAAATGGTATGTACCTGCCTGGGATCCCTGCATTTTCAGGTCGTATAAAATATCAATCGAACCTTCGCCGGATTCGCCATCATATTGATGGGCCATCCGCTTGGTCACCGTACCCATCTCAAACACTCCGTACGGCGTCTCGTAGCTTCCGCGGAGCTTTTTATTCATTTTGAAAGGGAGCCTCATTTTCACGGCGCCGGTTCGTAAAATCAGCCCGTCTGCATCGGACATTTTTATAATCGTCTTAACGGTTCCCTCTTCCATCACTTCATCATACTGAAGGAAACGGGCGGAATCTTTTATATAGTATCGGCCAAAAGCAGTCAATTCAAAAGTCTCTTTGCTGCCTCCACTGCGAATATCTGTCTTCACATTAATCTTCACAGGCATTTGTTCCGCTGAGCGACTGGACAACGGCAACACATCCTTTTCATCATATATAACTATATAAGTATAAATACTAGATGGGGAAAGTGCAAGGAGGTGAAAGATAGAAAAGCGGAAGCGGCATGCCCACCCTCGAGGGGGCATGCGCTTTCTCCTAAAAGCTAACGCTTTTAGTCGTGCGATGATGATGCTGTCGAAGCGTTCCTTCTGGAGCTAGACAGTAACCGACGTTCAGAATAAATAAAAAAACGGAGACCGAAGTCCCCGTTATTTTTTATTCACCCATCCAAGAATCATTTCCCGGATCAGTTTGCTCGCTGTATTGGCTGTTTGTTCAGATGGGTCATAGATTGGCGCCACCTCGACAAGGTCAGCTCCCACAACGTTTACATCTGAATGGGCAATTTCATGAATAGAAGCAAGAAGCTCTCTTGAAGTGATGCCGCCTGCGTCCACTGTGCCTGTTCCCGGCGCATGGGCTGGGTCTAAAACATCAATATCAATCGTTACATAGACCGGACGTCCGGCAAGCTTAGGAAGAATCTCCTTCAGCGGCTTGTGCACTTCGAATTTGGAGATGTGCATGCCGACTTCCTTCGCCCACTGGAATTCTTCTTTCATGCCGGAACGGATGCCAAAAGAATAGACATTGCCTGGCCCAATCAGGTCAGCTGCTTTGCGGATTGGTGTTGAGTGGGATAATGGCTCCCCTTCATAATCCACACGAAGATCTGTATGGGCATCCATGTGGATAATCGCCAGATCCGGATATTTTTTGTACATCGCTTTGATGACAGGCCAGGAAACCAGATGCTCTCCTCCCATGCCAAGCGGAAATTTTTCCTCAGCCAGAAGCTGATCGATAAACTCTTCAATCATATCGATGCTTTTCTGCGGATTTCCGAATGGCAGCGGAATATCGCCGGCATCATAATATTTAACCTCTTCCAGCTCGCGGTCAAGGTACGGGCTGTACTCTTCAAGCCCGATGGACACCTCGCGGATGCGGGCAGGGCCGAAACGGGAGCCCGGACGATAGCTGACCGTCCAGTCCATCGGCATGCCATAAATGACTGCTTCACTTTCCTCATAACTAGGATGGCTTTTAATAAACACATTGCCTGAATAGGCTTCATCAAAACGCACCAAGGTCATCCCTCACTTTTTATGTATTCAGGAAGGCTGCTCTGAGTAGCAGCCTGTCCATTATTTCACTAAGTCTGCAACAAATTTAGGCAATACAAATGCCGCTTTATGCAGTTCTTTTGTATAGTATTTTGTTTCGATCTCATGGAAGCGGTCTTCGCTTACTTCTAATGGATCGTATTTTTTAGAGCCGATAGTGAACGCCCACATACCGCTTGGGTACGTAGGAATGTTGGCAGTGTAAAGACGGGTGATCGGGAAAATTTCTTTCACATCGCGCTGCACGTTGCGGATAAGGTCCGCTTTGAACCAAGGGTTGTCAGACTGGGCCACGAAGATGCCGTCTTCTTTTAGAGCTTTAGAGATTCCAGCATAGAAGCCTTTTGTGAATAGATTTACCGCAGGTCCTACCGGCTCGGTTGAGTCTACCATGATTACATCATACTCATTTTCGCTTTCAGCAATGTGCATGAAGCCATCGCCCACCTGTACATCTACGCGCGGGTCATCAAGCTTGCCTGCAATCTCAGGAAGGAATTTCTTTGAGTACTCAATTACCTTTCCGTCGATATCTACAAGAGTCGCCTTTTTCACGCTTGGGTGCTTAAGGACTTCACGGATAACGCCTCCGTCCCCGCCGCCTACTACAAGTACGTTTTCAGGGTTTGGATGTGTGAACAAAGGAATGTGCGCAACCATTTCATGGTACACAAATTCATCCTTGATTGAAGTCATAACCATGTCATCAAGAAGCAGCATATTGCCCCACTCTTCTGTTTCCACCATATCAAGCTTCTGGAATTCTGTCTGTTCTGTATGTAAAGTACGCTTCACCTTCATCGTAATGCCAAAGTTCTCTGTTTGTTTCTCTGTAAACCAAAGTCCCATTCTTTAATCATTCCTTCCATAAAAAAATGAATTATCACTAAAGGGCAGCAAAAAGCATTTTCATCTTTTATACTTCCCTAACATGCAAATAACAAACACAGAAAAAGTATAGATGAATCTAGCAAAATTGCAAGAAAAATTTCGCTTTTTAATAGAGAAGATGTTTAAAATCGGACTCTTTTTTCAATACTAAAGTTATGTACTTATGCTTATTTTATTTTTTGCATTGCACTTAGAAAGATTCAGGGGGTGCCACACTTGGAGTTAATGACCGATCAGCGTTTCAGAAAAACAATGAAATATTTGCGTGCGATTCTCATTATCAGCTTAATAGGAATGGCTTTAGCCGCTGTGATGATTGGAGGCATATTGGCATATGCTAAAATCCTGGGACCGCCGCCGCTCGCTGTTCCGCAGTCGACTTTATTTTTCTCTGAAGATGGCACGGTGATCGGAGAAAGCCACAACGGGCAAAAGCGCTACTGGGCACCTCTTGATGATATCAGCCCGCATTTGGTTGATGCGACGGTTTCGATTGAGGATAAGAATTTTTTCGAGCACAAGGGCTTTGATTACAAAAGAATTGCCGGTGCCGCTCTCGCTGACCTCAAAGCAATGGCTAAGGTTCAGGGCGCCAGCACCATCAGCCAGCAGTATGCCCGCAACCTGTTTCTCGAACACGAAAAAACCTGGAAGCGGAAACTCCTTGAAGCTTTTTATACCATAAGGCTTGAGATGAATTATACGAAAAAGGAAATCCTTGAAGGCTATTTAAATACGATTTACTACGGCAATGGAGCTTATGGGGCACAGGCAGCAAGCCAGTTTTATTTTGGGAAGGATGCCAAAGAGCTTACATTGGCTGAGTCTTCCATTTTATCCGGAATTCCCAAAGGGCCAGGCATTTATTCGCCATTTGCATCAGCGGAAAAAGCAGAACAGCGGCAGAGGGTGATTCTGCAGACGATGGTGAAAAACGGAATGGTCAGCCAAAAGGAGGCGGATCTTGCTGCGGCAGAGGAGCTTGAACTGGTTGGGGAGCACATGCACCCGAGAGCGAAAACGGCCCCCTATTTCCAGGATGCAGTCCGCAATGCTCTTAAAACGCAGCTGCACCTGGATGACCGGACCATTGAATTGGGCGGATTGAAGGTTTATACCACATTGGATCTGAAGGAGCAGGAAATCGCGGAAGAAACAGTAGATAAGATGATTTCAAAAGACTCGGAGATTCAGGTCGGGGTTGTGGCCATGAATCCGAAAAACGGCTATGTCAATGCGATGGTCGGCGGCCGGGATTATGAGGAGAGTCCCTTCAACCGGGCAGTCCAGGCAGTCAGGCAGCCGGGATCGACGATCAAGCCGCTGCTCTATTATGCGGCATTGGAGCAGGGATTCACCCCTTCCACTCCAATCCGAAGCGAGCAGACGACATTCCGCTTTGAAGACGGCACTCCTGACTATACACCGCATAACTTCAACAGCAAATATGCGGATGATGATATCACAATGGCCCAGGCCCTGGCTTTATCTGACAATGTTTATGCAGTGAAGACCCATTTATTTTTAGGAGAAGAGACGCTTGTCCATACAGCCAAGAAATTTGGCATTACCTCTAAAATGGCGAAGGTTCCGTCCCTTGCACTCGGCACATCCGGCATGAGAGTCATTGAGCTTGCAAACGCCTACAGCATGTTTGCCAACGGCGGGAAAAAGGTATCACCAGTGCTGATTAAGCGCGTGGAAAATCATAAAGGCGAAGTCATCTATGAACAGGAGCCGTTCCAGATGAAGGTTCTGAAGCCGGAGCTGGCTTTCGTTATGACCCATATGATGACGGGAATCTTTGACCGGAAGCTGAACGGCTATGCCCAGGTAACCGGCAGCACCGTTATCAATGATATGACCCGCCCGTACGCAGGCAAGTCGGGCTCAACCGAAACGGACAGCTGGATGGCCGGCTTTACACCGCAGCTGGTTACCGCAGTATGGACCGGGTATGACAAAGGCCAGGTTATTACAAAAACCGTTGAAAAAACGTATGCCAAAAACATTTGGATCCGGTTCATGGAAGAAGCCCATAAAGGGAAGCCGGCCAAGGAATTCAAAGCACCCAAAGATACAGTCGGTGTCTACATTGACCCGGCCAACGGGAAAATTGCCGGGGAAAACTGCCCGGTCAAGCGCCTAACCTACTTCGCAGAAGGCACAGAGCCAGCGGAATACTGTACAGACCACCTGAACCACAAAGAAGAGAAAAAATCAGAACAGCCTGAAAAGAAGCCGGAGACACCTTGGTATAAGAAACTGTTCCAGTGGTGACAGGTACCTATACCACTTCCTTCAACTGGTATAGACGCCTGTCACTTTAATAAATAAAAATGAAAAACCCCGGGGTCCGAATCCCGGGGTTTTTCGTGTCCTAGTGCTATACTGTGTCTTCACACTGTTAATTAGTTTACTTTTTTTATGGGAATTGTACAAGTAGTTAGAAAATCACGTCAAAAAAATGTCACAATTTCGTCACAAAATTAGACTTTTTTTCTAAATGGCTTGTAAATCTGTTTTTAGCTGTTCCGCCGATCTTTCCCACATGCCTGCGTCATGGTTTTTCAGGAAATCGGCCAGCACTTTTTTGGATTTCTCGTCCATATGATCCACAATGATATGTCTTTTAATCGATTTATCCATGCGGTTCACATGCTCAGGCAGTGATTTGTAGCCCCGGCGGATTTCCCTGTCCACCGTCATTTCACATGCGGTAACACCTGCATAGTAGGCGCCTCCCTCTTTGCGGTCAATGGTGATCCAAATCAGCCAGTACGGTTTTCCGTTTGGCACTTCCTCTTTGCTTTTCAAAAACTTGATGCCTTTTTCCACTGGACTGCGCGCATGCATGGCACCCACTTCAATAGATGCCTCCCCGGCATCCACATCAATGATAACCGGTGTCACATTATCGAGGCTCAGGGTCCCGACTCCGAATCCGCCATGACCATCAGTCGGGTCGCTCTTGATAATATTAAAATCGACTTTCTTTTTCTTTTTTTCTTCCATTTTCACGTCCTCCTATGCAAGTACTGGGTTCTTATTATTATGTCATAAATAATTCATAGAAAAAATCATTTAGGCCGCTCGCCAGGACCGGCAATACGTTGTTAAAAATCGGCTGGATGGTGTATTGATCCAGCGGGGTAATGACAAGAATCAGGAAAATAACGGACCCATATGCCTCAAACTGGGTCATTTTCGGACGAATATGGGCCGGTGCCAAATCCTCAATAATTCTATAGCCATCGAGCGGCGGAAACGGCAGCAGGTTGAATACAAACAGCACTAAATTCAGCTGAATAAAGATATTTAGAAATTCTGCCACAAACGCTGGAAACGAAGCTGCGAGACCGGTTCCGGCAAGGGCATACCAGATGAAAAAGCCCAGAACAGCCATCACCAGATTGGATATCGGTCCCGCAATGGAGACAGAGATCCCGGCAAGCTTCGGGTTTTTGAAAAAGAAGCGGTTGACCGGAACAGGCCTGGCCCATCCAAAACCGGCAATAAAAATCAGGATCGTCCCAATCGGATCCAGATGCTGCATGGGATTTAACGTTAATCTTCCCTGATTTTTTGCAGTGGGATCTCCAAACTTATAAGCCATAAAAGCGTGGGCAAATTCATGAACCGTAAAGGCAATCATCAATGTTACCGCCACATAGGGAATCTCCCTGAGAGAAAACGCCAAAAATTGTTCCAAAAGCCAAAACTCCCTCTCCTGCCGGCTAAAAAAGCCAGGGTTTATTTATACATACTATGTAGGAAAAGCCGCTGCTATTTACCTAAAAGTATACATGAACGCCTGGTCAAAGGGAATCAGGCTTGCACATTGCAGGAAAAAGTGGAAAAATACAAGCAAGCATACATAATGAGGAGGAAAAGAAATGCCATATGTAACTGTAAAAATGCTTGAAGGCCGCACAGAAGAACAGAAAAAAGCGCTCGCTGAAAAAGTAACAGCGGCAGTCAGCGAAACAACTGGAGCACCTGAAGACAAAATCGTCGTATTTATCGAAGAAATGTCCAAAAATCACTATGCTGTCGGCGGAAAACGCTTAAGCGACCAGTAGAATTGCGGAAAAAGGGCAGTTTTCCATAACGGAAGCTGCTTTTTTTATGGGTTTTTTCATAATGAGAGATTTTATTTGCGGATAGCACGATTTTACTTTCAGATATAAAAAATTTATTTGCGCATAGCATTGTTTTACTTTCACATAAAAAAATTCTGTGCGGATAGCCAGGATTTATGTGCACATAGCACCAATTTCTGTGCGCATAAAAATATATATGTGCGGATAGCCAGATTTCTGTGCGGATAGACTTTTTCAGCAAAAAACAAAGCCGGGCACTCAATGCAGCCCGGCTTTTTCTCTTAAGCTTTCAATATATTGATACGCTTGTTCCACTTCTTCATCCGTATAGCGCTGTTTGCTTTTCAGGGTAAAGACTTTTTCTTTCACTTCTTCTTTTGGCAGGTCATTGAAATAAAGGACCGTTGAGACGAGTTCAAGAAATCTTGCATTCTGGCCGTTCATATCGTGCAGGCATTCCTGGAGGCTCGGCATATCGACTTCGTTGATGCCCAAAAATTCCTTGCCGGTTTCAGTAAGCGTGTACCGATACTGATAGTAGCCGCCCTTTTTTTCCTTTACTTCGTTTAAAAATCCCATGTTGCAAAGCTCTTCGACCCTTAGTGTCAATTCTTCCGAATATGGCCCGTAAAAGTGAAATTGAAATCTTTCCTGAAAGGGGAATGCGATGTTTTTGGCGATATAAATCATTTTCTGCAGCTTTTTCCGTCCCACGATTTCTTCAGAGACTGCAATGGCGTGCATTAGTTTGGCGTGATCCTTTAACAAAGCTCTTCATCTCCTACTCCGTTTTTTCCCGTATCTATAGTCTTAGTCGATTTCCAGCAGCATTTTAATCTGCTTTTTAATGTTTGGCTTTTTACTGTCGTCTGCAATAAAATCAGCAGGAAAGTACAGCTTATGATCCGTTCGGCGCTTCCCGGAAATAGCATCTACGATCTCTGATTCACGGGAAAGCTCCCGGATATCCCCATTTTTCAGCAGCAGGTGAATCGGCAATCTTTCTTCTTCCTCGCCCGGACGGTAAAAATCATAAGGCAAATCCGATGAAGAATCGACGACCAGGTAATATTCAGGATCCATGCCTGCCTTTTTAAACAATGCCGACAGCTCTGCCAGCTTCTTGTATTCTTTCGCCGGGTCGAATTCGACGTATTTATATAAATTCCTGTCCATAAAGCGGCAGCAGAGATCCTTCAGAATCGGATCTTCTTCTTCCTGCCACATCTGAAAATAATAAAGAATAATAGCTTCATCAAGCTTTATATAATCCTCAAGAGTGATCTCCCCATTGAATAAAGAATAAAAGTGGATCGGATCATATTTAAATTTGTATTTCTGTTCATGCAGATCTTTCGCGCGATGAAGGATTTTGGTCAGGATGACCTCTGCACTCCGGGTAACCGGATGAAAATACACCTGCCAGTACATCTGGTAGCGGCTCATTATGTAATCCTCAACGGCATGCATCCCGCTCTGCTTAATCACGACCTGATCTTCCCGCGGCCTCATGACACGCAGGATCCGCTCCATGTCAAAATGGCCATAGCTGACACCGGTAAAATAAGCGTCCCGCTGCAGATAATCCATCCGGTCCGCATCAATCTGGCTGGAAATCAGGCTGACGACCAGCTTATTTTTAGATGTTTTGGCAATCACATCCGCCACTTTCTGCGGAAAATCGGCACTTACCCTCGTAAGCACATGATGGACCTCGGTGTCTCCGAGAATAATCGCCCTCGTATAATGTTCATGATCCAGGTCGAATACTTTTTCAAAAGAGTGCGAGAACGGACCGTGCCCCAAATCGTGGAGAAGTGCCGCGCATAAGGTTAGGATGCGGTCTTCTTCATCCCATTCCGGCCTTCCCAAAAAGACATCATCGGAAATGCGGCGCACAATCTCGTAAACTCCGAGCGAGTGATTAAAGCGGCTATGCTCAGCACCATGGAAGGTTAAATAAGTTGTCCCAAGCTGCTTAATTCTTCTGAGGCGCTGAAATTCTTTTGTCCCGATTAAATCCCAGATGACTCTGTCCCTGACGTGTATGTACCGATGAACGGGGTCTTTAAATACTTTTTCCTCATTTAACTTTTCCGCTGAATATGCCATTCCGTACCCTCCGCTTTTCCTGTGTCCACGTAATCCGAACCTGTCGTTCCCAATTTCTGGCGTATACCTATTATATCCCGATTATGGTGTCAATTCATCACAAAATTCACCGTTTTTCATGGCTGTTCGACAGAAACCGCGATACATCAATCATCTGGCCAAAAAATATTTTTCGACTTTTCTAAAAACAATATTGCCTCCTAAGTCTATTTACCAATCAGGGGTAAATCATAAACTCAGGCAAAAAATAAAATCACCTCAGGACAGGAGTCAGGGTGATCTTTATTTTTTCAGCTTTTTATTAATTTTCTCCATCAATTCCTCTTCCGTCAGTGCGGCAAGGGGACGGTTATTGACGAAAGCAAATGTTTTTTTGCGGCCTGGTCCACAATAGGACTGGCAGCCGACATCAATTTTTGCTTCTGGATCTATTTCTTTTAATCGCGGTACCAATGTCTTCAGATTTACTGCCTGACAATCGTCGCAAACACGGAATTCGTTTGCCATCTTCGTACAACCCTTTCTGCGGTCAATCTTTTATATAACCCGGCGCTATTTGGCCTGAGTATCTTCTTCGTTAAAGCATGTCCGCTGCACGGCATTCCTTTTCAAAATAAAGGACTGCCCTGCCCAACTGCTACAGGCTATTTTAAAACTAATCGACCTTCATTGCAAGCTGTAATCATTAACTTGGGTGGTGAATCTTAGTAAACTTCACAAAACTGCCATACGTATCTAGCGAAAATAAAATTTTTAAAATAATCTACTATCCTTTTAATCACCTTTGTATAAAATTTGCCAGGTTTGTCCATCCTTTAACTAAGGCAACAGCAAAAAGTAATTATTTAGGGAGTTGAGGTTACATGAAAATACGTCAGGACGCTTGGACAGATGAAAACGATTTATTGCTGGCAGAGACTGTTTTGCGGCATGTGAGGGAAGGCAGCACTCAGTTAAACGCATTTGAGGAAGTCGGAGACAAGCTGAACCGCACCTCAGCGGCATGCGGATTCCGCTGGAACGCTGTGGTGAGGCATCAATATGAAAAAGCGCTTGGGCTGGCCAAAAAACAGCGCAAACAGAGACAAAGAATGCTAGGAAAGGATCAGGGCGGCAAAAAGAAACTCTTATACTCTCCGCCAGTTCCAACGATGCAGGAGGTTTCAGCAGCGCCAGTTCAGACAAGTGCCATCGTACCGCCTTCACCGGCAGATTTTTACGAGGAGCGCACAGAGGATGAAGCGACTGTGCAGACAGAATCGGTCCCACCCTACACCTATTCAGAGCCGGTTTACACTGCACCTGCACAGCTGGATATGGATACCGTTATCGCATACTTGCAAACATTGAATCATTCGGGTATTCAGGTTGATATACTAAAGAATGAGAATGAAAGATTAAAGCGCGAAAATGCGGATCTTAGAAGCCAAAATGAAGAGCTTGAGAGCAAAATCGGCAAGCTGGAGCAGAATACGGTAACCATTCAGGAAGATTACGAGACACTGATGAAAATCATGAACAGAGCCCGCAATTTTGTTCTGTTTGATGAAGAAGAAAGGCCGGCATCCAAGTTTAAAATGGACCGCAACGGCAATTTGGAGAGAGTCGCGGAATAGAAAAGCGGAAGTTCCCGGCATCGGGAGCAGGAGAAAATGGCAGCAATTCCTTTCAAGGAAGGCCGCAGATCGATAACGACTGCGGCTCTTCTTTTATTTATTCGCTGCCAAGCACTTTCTCATTCCGTTCCATTACACGGCGGAAATAGCCCTCAAACAGGCCTGCCTCCTCATTTGTCAGCTGCCCTGCATAAAGGCGGCCGGATTTCTTTTTCAAGGCCTGGAGAAAGCGGAGCATTACATCCTGAACCGTCAGCTCTGTCCCCAGCAATTCCGAGAGTGATGCCATGACAGAAGGCTTAATTTCAGGGTATTCGAATTTCGTCTGTTCCTCTTTTTTAGCAAGAGAATAGAATTTGCCAATAAGATTGGCACGCTCACTTCCGCTGCCATCCACACACAGATAAATCTGCACAGCCACCCCATTGCGGAGGCGCCTCTGCGAAATACCTGCAAACTTCTGTCCCCCGATGCTTAAATCATAGCTTCCCGGGCAATAGGAACCGACAATTTCCCGGGCTTCTATTTCTTTATGAAAATCGGAAAACATCTCCTGAACGAGAAGCCACATCGCATCATAGCCGCGGTTGATATCAATTCCTTTTTCCCTTTCAGGAAAAATCAGCGAAATATTCAGGACCCCCTGATCCAGGACAACAGCCAGGCCGCCGGAGTTTCGGACGATCACTTCATACCCCCGGCTTTTTAGAAAGTGTATGCCCTCATTCAAAAAGGGCAGCTTCGTATCCTGGATGCCAAGCACGATCGTATTATGGTGCACCCATGTCCTCGCAGTGGCAGGCACCCCGCCGGCTCCGACAGAAGCACAGAGCGTATCATCCATTCCAAATGAGTGCAGGGCATTTAAGTGGATTCCCGCAGCAGACTGGTCAATAACCCGCCATTCTTCCTGAAAAAGCAATTCTTGTTGCGAATTCATCTTTATTTGATCCCCTTTTGCCGATAGTTGGAGTTAATCGGCAGAATTTATCTATTAAGTATCCATTCAAAGGCTAAACCAGCTAGTTTATCGGCCTTAACTACAGTGTTATCGTTTAATGTTCACTTTTATCGGCCATATTCGAACCCTTACCGGCCAATTTTCATATTTTATCGGTCTTATATCATTTTTTACCGGCCAAAATCGAGACTTTATCGGCCAATGGCCATATCCAGATACATTATAGCAAAAAAGCCAGTCACAAGGGACCGGCTTCTAAAATGCTGTATTATTGATTTAAAGCCTGAGCTGCTGTAATTAAAGCAAGCTTATAGACATCTTCCTCGTTGCAGCCGCGGGACAGGTCATTAACCGGGCGGTTCAAGCCTTGAAGAATTGGTCCCACTGCCTCGAAGTTTCCAAGGCGCTGGGCAATTTTGTAGCCGATGTTGCCGGCTTCCAGGCTAGGGAAAACAAATACATTCGCATCACCCTGGATTGGTGAATCCGGAGCTTTTTTCTCTGCTACAGATGGAACAAATGCTGCATCAAATTGGAATTCCCCATCGATGATCAATAGCGGATCACGAACTTTAGCTGCTTCAAGTGCTGCCGAAACCTTTTCCGTTTCAGGAGACTTGGCAGAGCCCTTTGTGGAGAAGCTCAGCATTGCTACACGCGGTTCGATATCGAACATTCTGGCTGTCTTTGCGCTTTCAATCGCAATTTCCGCCAGATCCTGGCTGTCAGGCGAGATGTTGATGGCACAATCGGCAAAAACATATTTCTCATCATCGCGGACCATGATAAAGACACCCGATGTTTTGCGCACGCCTTCTTTCGTTTTAATAATTTGCAGTGCCGGGCGCACTGTATCAGCTGTCGAATGCGCTGCACCGCTCACCAGGCCGTCTGCTTTGTTCGCGTAGACAAGCATAGTACCGAAATAGTTTTCATCCAGAAGGATCCGGCGTGCATCTTCTTCTGTCGCTTTGCCTTTGCGTCTTTCAACAAATGCTGCCACGAGCTCATCCATCATTAAAAAGTTGCTTGGGTCATAAATTTCAGCTGAATCCAGGCTGATATCCATATCCTTGGCTTTCGCTTCAATGTCTGCGATGTTTCCAATCAGGATTGGAGTGATGATTTTTTCTGCAGCCAATCTTCCTGCAGCCGCTAAAATACGCTCATCCTGTCCTTCCGGAAAAACAATTCGTAAATTCTGCCCTGTTACTTTTTCTTTCAATACTGTGAATAAGTCACTCATGCTAATTCCTCCTACGGCCCTAATTTTTCCGTACAAATGAATAGAAATTCTCCTATATACTCCCTTAGAATACTCTTCATCCTAAGAATTTCAAGGAGTTCACCCGCTGTTAGCGTTTCCAAATAAAATGTTTTTGTTTTCGGTAAATTTCCAATAATAAATAACCTTCTGCTGGCGCAGCTTCATACCTTTTTTAAGATATCCATAATGCCCTCTTTGTAAACGGGGTTTTAATGCTGGTGACAGGTACCTTACCAGTTAGGCGAACTGGTATAGGTACCTGTCACCAGCAGGAATTCCAACATTTCAAGTTTTGTACACATGTTAATTGGAGAAACTATGGTATAGTAGGGATGAGAATTTCAGTACATATTAGGAGTGATTATAATGAGTGAAGCAGCAGTAACGCTTGATGGCTGGTATTGTTTACATGACTTCCGCACAGTTGATTGGACAACTTGGAAAATGGTACCCAGCGAAGAGCGCCAGGCAGCGATCCACGAATTTATGGCCCTAGTGGACAAGTGGAACACAACACAAAGCGAGAAAAACGGCAGTCATGCCCTTTATACAATTGTCGGCCAAAAAGCTGATTTTATGATGATGATCTTAAGGCCTACTATGGAAGAGCTGAATGAAATTGAAAACGAATTCAACAAATCAAAATTAGCTGAATTCACGATTCCGGTTCATTCCTATGTTTCTGTTGTCGAGCTGAGCAACTACCTGCCTGCAGGAGAAGATCCATACCAGAATCCGCAGATCCTGGCACGCCTTTATCCTGAATTGCCAAAAGCGAAGCATGTCTGCTTCTATCCGATGGACAAACGCCGCCAGGGCAATGACAACTGGTATATGCTTCCGATGGAAGACCGCCGCAACATGATGCGCAGCCATGGCATGATCGGCCGCCAGTATGCCGGCAAGGTAAAACAGATCATCACAGGCTCTGTTGGCTTCGATGATTACGAATGGGGTGTTACCCTTTTCTCTGACGATGTTCTTCAATTTAAAAAGCTTGTTTATGAAATGCGCTTTGATGAAGTAAGTGCACGCTACGGCGAATTCGGCTCTTTCTTCGTTGGAAACATCCTGGAAGAGGACAAAGTAGAAAAGTTCCTTCACATATAATAAGAAAAGCTCCCGGCTTCGGCTGGGAGTTTTTCTTTTTCTTCCGGTTATAAAAAAACATGCCCCTACATAGTAATGAAATAGTGAGTTTCTATTTTAAATTCAACCCGCAGGACTGTCCGACAGTCTACTCTCAAATACGCGGATAGAAAATGCTGATTTTAATACTTAGGAGGGACTAAATTGAGTCAATCAAATTATGGTCAATACCCTTATTATGGTTACCAGCAGCGTTATAGCGACGGCACTCAAATGCCGCAGAACTTTCAGGGCCAGCCGCAGTTTCAGCCGGCGCAAACAGGCGGAGCCATGCCAAATGCGAGCTCGGGCGGAATGTTTCCGGGTGCGGGTGCAGGCGCCGGCGGCATGGGCGGTATGGCAGCTGCTCCCTCTATTCCGGGAATGCTTCCGCTTGAACAATCCTATATCGAAAACATTCTTCGCCTGAACAAAGGGAAACTTGCGACAGTATATGCCACATTTGAGAACAACACGGAATGGAACGCCAAAATATTCAAAGGCCTCATAGAGGCGGCCGGGCGGGATCACCTGATTCTGAGCGATCCTCAAACCGGCCAGCGCATCCTCCTTCCGATGATCTACTTAGACTATGTGACGTTTGATGAGGAAATCGAATATGAATATCCATTTGGCGGAGGACAGGGATTGTCGCAATATTCGCCGAGGTAACAAGAAAAGCGGAGGCGCCCTTCGGAACAAGCAAAAAGCGCTTGTTCCTGCGAGGTTTATTCTAAGGAGCTTTCCTTAGTGCCCATCGACGGAGCGTGGTGGACTGAGGCCCACAGGACAAGAAAGGCTTCGTCAGCTTTCACCTTCGCACGACCGAAAGCGTTAGTTTTTGGGAGGATGTGGGTCACTCAGACGTTGCCACAGGACGTGGCGTCTTTAGTCTGAGTTCCTTATTTGAGATAAAGGAAACACGAAGAGCGATAGCGATTCGATGTTGACTTTATACGCTCGGAACGCGCACGTCCTGTGCGCCTCGCCTTACTAGCACATCCTGTGCGTCGTCGTAGAGGAGGTGAGGGAAGCACGCCGAGTCGATAGGGTGCCGGAGCTAGACAGTTATCGAAATTCAAAGATGTATTCCATATTTTAAAAAGGAGCTTTGACCCCAAGTCAAAGCTCCTACCTTTTACAAATATTTAACTGCCGCAATGATCAGCAGCACCCAGGCCGCTAGGAATGAGACTCCGCCAAGCGGTGTGATGGCACCAAGCACGCTGATTTTCGTTAAAGTCAGCACATATAAGCTTCCTGAGAACAGGATGATGCCGATCACCATCAGCCAGCCTGACCAGGATAATAAAGATGTTGCCGGCAGCTTGCCAAGCAGAACGCCAATGATCAAAAGGCCTGTTGCATGGAACATTTGATAGGTGACACCTGTTTGCCATGTTTCCAAATACTTCGGCTCCACTCTTCCTTCAAGTCCATGAGCTCCGAAAGCCCCTAATGTGACTGATAAAAAGGCATTAATAGCCCCAATTATAATAAATAGCTTCATAGTCCCCTGCACCTCTAATCTTTTTATTAAAAATCGAACAATGAATCGCCATTTGCCTCATCATCCATCTGCATTTTCTTTGGCTGCAGATTCGCTGGCTGAGCTGCTGGCGGCGCACTGTATGTATGGCTAATAGACGAAACAGCTGCCACACTTCCTGCATCCGACTCATCCAAAACCAGCTCGCATAACGACTTGATCGCCTGCACTCTTTCTCTGATTCTGGCGTCGGAAGAGCTGCTTTTCGCTTCCAGCAATTCCTTTTCCATCTTCCCTAAAAGCTTCTGAACAGAGATATTCACCCTCTACACCTCTTTCTATAAAAAAGCAGCCCTTGTCCACCCCTGGTCCCCGAGAAGGGAGACTGCCTGCGCTAAACAATTCAAAAAAAGCGGCTAAATAACCATCCATATCAAGTTTATCAGGTTTTCTTTTCAAAACGCAAACAGGGATGGCCGGATGCCCGGAAAACTTCGAGAGAGGGCATCTGCCTTGTTTTAAACTGAAAGGCCCTGCAGCCTTTCGGATGGTTTCGATCCCAGGTCACATAGAAATAGTTGCACTTAAAACAATCGATTTTCTGTGAACTCATTTTTTCTCCTTTGTGCACAGAGCATATTTCGAGCACTTCTTGCATAAAACGGTATGTTTCACGTGAAACATGGCGAAAAGAATCAGAGATTATGAATCTGCCAGTCAATTGGCTCCTCTCCAAGCTTCTTTAAGATTTCATTCGTCCTTGAAAATGGCCTGCTCCCAAAGAACCCTTTTCTTGCCGAAAACGGGCTGGGATGCGGTGATTTTATGATAAAGTGTTTGGTAGCATCAATCAGCACTTCTTTTTCCTGTGCCGGTTTGCCCCATAGGATAAAAATAACAGGCTGTTCCCGCTCATTCAACTTTTGGATAACCGTGTCGGTGAACGTTTCCCATCCTTGCCCCTTATGCGAGTGCGCCTGCCCTTTGCGGACGGTCAGAACGGTATTCAGGAGCAGTACCCCTTCCTGGGCCCATTTTAATAGATAGCCATTATTTGGCACGCTGAAGCCAAGATCCTCCTGCATTTCCTTGAATATATTTTTTAGTGAAGGAGGCAGCTTTACATCAGGCTGAACCGAAAAGCTTAATCCATGTGCCTGCCCCGGTCCATGATAAGGATCCTGCCCCAATATCACTGCCTTTACATCTTTATAAGCTGTATATTGGAGTGCATTGAATATATCCTCCTGCTTCGGATAAATGGTCTGCTCCTCATATTCTTTTTTCAAAAATTCACGAAGATGAAGGTAATAGGGTTGCCCGAACTCCTCTGCCAAAATCTCCTGCCAATCATTTCTTAAGATACGCTTCATTTGCCAACTCTCCCTCCTCTTATTTGAACTGTTATTCTCATACCCAATGGCTATCATGCCATAATCTATCATTCTTGCCTACATGTTTAAAAAATCTCAAAGCGGATATGTAATATATAGAACGGGCAGGACGAGCTGCCCTTAAAAATAAATCTGCAAATCTTTAAAGGAGGATGTTATATATGTATAAAATCGAAGTTGTCGAAAATGGTGTACAAGCTACTGATGCAATTGGAATGCTGCAAAGCCAGGGATTCAATAAGGAAAACATCTATATCTTCGCACATGACAAGGATCGCTCCGAGCACCTATCTGATGCGACAGATACAGGCGAAGTCGGCATGAAGGAACAGGGCTTATTCGATTCTGTCGGAAATGTCTTCAAAAAGCGCGGAGATGAGCTTCGTTCAAAATTTGAATCTGTTGGGTTAACAACGGTAGAAGCAGAACAATATGAAAAAGTATTGGATGAAGGCAAATTAGTTATTGTCGGTACAGATGAAGTAAAATAAATGGAAAAAGCGATGAAGATTCTTCATCGCTTTTTTTGTGCCCTTAAAACATCCAAACCCATAACCCTATAAGCAGAATCGGGTACAGTACATACCACCATACTCTGGTATTATTGACTTTCGACAGGGTGAAAAATACGAGTTCAGGCAATACAATCAACCCTGCCTGAAGCCAGAAGAACGTATAAAAATGCTCCGGGGCTATTATGCCGTTCCCTGTTGCCCAGTCTCCGCTATTGAATAAAAAGTAAAAGAAATTCAGGAAAGGGAGAATGATAGCGAAAAGGATCCGGCTGATATGAACAATCAAATCGGCAGGACGCTTGTTTTTATACAATGGCGTAACCGGCATGATAAAACTGTATAGAATCATAATGAACCCAATAAAATTAACCAGCAGCTGATCAAATAAATACCCGAAAAAATACATAAATGTAATCATCGTTAACCTCTTCTGTCCTTTTGTCTTTATTTTACAGAAAAGGCAGAGGGTTATATATGATAAATAAGCACCAGTTTTGGTTCAACCTCACTGATTGAAGTTTCACCTTACCCCATAATCCGCTGGTAAATGGACTTCGCATGCGCTAAATCCTTTGTGCCATGGATCAGGGCGCGCCCGTCTTTGAAAAGGACCATCCGCTGCTCCTCCATGTCGACGGAAAGCAGATATGGATTGCCTTTTACCTGATAGCCGAGTGATTTCAACTGCGGGGCGATTTCCGTGAACTCGATTTCCAGTTCTTTTGGAGGGCGGATCTGAACGGTGTCCCTTCCGCATAGAACGGTGGATTTCATCATATTTTCCGGCTGCAGGTAAGGATAAGTTCGTTCTTTTCCGCAGGATAAGCAGCCTTCATCCTTCGCTTTTGACACCTTCATGTTTGTGTACTGGTTTCGCCATAAATCAAAGCTGACCATGCCGGTCCTTACTGCTTCCCAGTCCTCAGCCAGAATTTTCAGTGCCTCTGCCGCCTGATGGGCGACGACCATTTGCACAGCAGGCGCGATAATTCCGCCGGTGTCACAGGTCATCCCCTGTATCGGGATTTTTTTCAATAAACAATTCATGCATGGCGTTTTCCCTGGAATGATGGTCATGCTCATGCCAAAGCTGCCGACACAGGCTCCATAAATCCACGGAATAGTATATTTCTGGGAGATATCATTAATGGCCATTCTGGTTTCAAAGTTGTCAGTTGAATCGAGAATCAGATCCACCCCTTCAGCAAGCTCCTCCAGCTTTTCAGGAGTAGCATCGCCAATAATTGAGCGGATCTCAACCTCGCTATTAATCTGTTTTAGCCGTTTTTCTGCAGCGGCCGCTTTCGGCATTTTTTCCGCTGCATCGCTTTCTGCAAAAAGCTGCTGGCGCTGCAGATTGCTTTCCTCGACATAATCGCGGTCAATGATCGTCAGTTTGCCGGCCCCAGAACGCGCCATCAATTCCGCATTTCCCGAGCCAAGTGCGCCGGCACCGATGATCAGCACATGCTTAGAGCGGATTCTTTCCTGCCCCTCTTTTCCAATCGGCACAAACAAGGTCTGACGTGAATACCTTTCAGACAATAGGGCCCCTCCTCTCTTCTCTATAAAAGCTGCATCACCCGCCGCTGACTGGAGGAATAAAAGCAACCGTATCTCCGTTCTGAATGACTTCATCATCTGAAGCGAATTCTTCATTCACAGCTGACATGACTGAATCAAGCTTCAGTTCGAATTCTTCCTCAAGCAGCTGTTTCAGCTCAGCAATGGTTTTACCGCTGACATCCCTTGTTACAGACTCTTCTCCAACACGGTCCCGCAAATGGGCAAAAAACATGATTTTATTCATTTAAATCTTCCCCCTCCGGTTTCCCTTTTGGATATGCTACTGTTTCCAGCTGGTTGCCGATCCACTCTTCGCCGTCTTCCCAATGTTCCTTTTTCCAGATCGGCACAATTTCTTTAATTCTTTCAATCGCATAACGGTTTGCTTCATAAGCATCGGCTCGGTGTGGAGTGGAAACGGCAATGACCACCGCTACATCGGTAATATCCAGCTTGCCTGTGCGGTGGGTAATGGCCACTTCTGCCCCGTTCCAGCGTTCTTTTATCTCGGTTCCAATCTGCTCCAGTTTTTTCACAGCCATGGCTTCGTATGCTTCATAGATTAAGTACAGTGTTTTTTTGCCGTGAGTCAGCTCGCGGACGGTTCCGATGAAGGTCGTAATCGCCCCTGCTTCCCGCTGTACCACTTTATCGATCACACTTTGAATATCGATCGGGTCTTTTGAAATCTCAAAATTCATGGAATCACCTCTTTTATAGAAAAAAACTCATCTAGCCTTATTTGTTTCATTTTGACATAACCTGTGCCGGAAGTGAAATGGCTGATTGCTTAATTTAATTTTCCTTCTTCTTCAGCTGCCATTTTTAGAGCCCGCTGGTACTCATCCGGATGATTCATATTAAAAAAATAGGCATCCTCGGTTTGAAAACCTCTCTTCTTCAGTTCTTCATCCCTTAATATGGCGGTGTCTAATTCATTTAAAAACTCACGGATTCTTAATTGATTATTCCTCAAAGCATGTTCAGCCGCTTCTTTAGCATCTTTTCGGTAAGCTGCAAACAGAGGATGAAGGCGGCCATCCATTTCCGGTACAGCGGCCTGACGGCTGTTTAGTTCTTCTAGCAGAATTCTCCCTAAATCCACGGATATGAAGGGCATATCACAGGCAACAATCAGATTTTTTTGGGTTGATGACGCTGACAGCCCTGCTTGAATTCCTGCAAGCGGACCTTTTTCTATCCATATGTCACTGACTATCGGAAGCCCAAGAAACCGGTATTCTTCCTGTTTATTCGCAACGACGATCACCTGGGATGTATAAGAAGCCAATGAATCTGCGATGCGTTCAATCACTGTTTTTCCGTGTATTTTTAGCAGAGCCTTGTTCTCCCCCATACGGCTCGATTGCCCTCCTGCCAAAATAATGCCTGTTGTACTCATATTCTTCACCTGACTTTGTGTGATGTGGAACAGCGACATTCTATCCTTATGGTTTCATTTTACCATCTAATCCAATGTGTTTCTTTGATCAAGATCTGCCGGTTTCTTAGGTATGGCAAAATGGTGTCGTCACAAATTGTTCAAACAGCCAGAGATGGCTTCTTAACCAATTCTTAACAATCATTCTTTATACTAAAGCCATAATCAAATATTGGTAAATAAAGAGTTTAAAGAGAGGAAGGCAGGAAAATGAATAAAGTTTTCACTTACTCCGTTATAGCAATTATATCGTCTTTAATCTTAGGCACTGGCCTTACGTATCTTGTCATTTTTGGTAAGGAAAAGAACCAAGCCGCTGAAACAGCCATCCAGCCGGCATCAGAGGAAGCAGAAAAGCACCCTTATTCTCCTCCAAGTATGGAGGACCTTCCTGAGGGTGAAGAAGGAGAAGTCATTAAACTTGGCTATAAATATGTGACAGAGACAGCAACCGCCCTTGATGGCTATTCAGGCAATAACCTTAGCTGTGCCAGCTGCCATGCTGGCGGAGGCTATGAAGCTCCCCTTGATCTGGTAGGCATTTCAAAGACTTATCCGCAATACAACCCGCGGGCAGGCAGGGAAGTAACACTTGAAGAGCGGATTAACGGGTGCTTTAGGAGAAGTATGAATGGCAAGCCTCTGCCTGAGGAATCCCAGGAGATGAAAGCAATGGTCGCTTTCTATGAATATATCTCACAAAATGTGCCCGATGGAACAACAGAAAGGCCCTGGGCAAAATTAGAAAGATCCAAGGCCGATATCGATAATATTGACATTGAAGCAGGCAGAGAGATCTACAATAAAGCCTGCATCAGCTGCCACGGGGAAAATGGCGATGCTGGCAGTCTGGCACTATGGGGAGAAAATTCCTATAATATCGGAGCCGGTATGGCACGGCTGCGGACAGCAGCAGGCTTTATTCAAGCCTATATGCCGAAAATGGAAGCTGGCGGCTATTCTCAAGGTACCCTGACAGATGAAGAAGCCATGAACCTTGCTGCCTACATTAATTCACATGACCGGCCTGATTTTCCTGATAAAATTTATGATTGGCCTAAGGGTGATGCTCCTGATGATGCCGCTTATGAAACACTCGCAGGCAATAAGGAGAAGAATAAGGAGAAAAAGTAATATTGGAGGCCCGGCCAACTACCGGGCCTTATTCCATTTTCACCTGAGCCTTTTCCTGTATAATACACTTAGCTTGAATAAAGGATGGCGATATCATTGAGCGGTCTTCCATTAAGAGGGAAAACAATCCTGGTTGTGGATGATGAAGAGCGGATTAGAAAGCTGATCAAAATGGCTCTATCAAGAGAAGGATTTGAGGTTTTGGAAGCTTCAGACGGATACGAGGCAAAGGAACAATATTTAACGCATGACCCCTGCTTCATCATACTTGATATCATGCTTCCCGGCATAAATGGCAAAGAGATTTGCCTTTGGCTTCGCAATGAGCTGGACAGCAATGTTCCTATCATCATGCTGACTGCCAGCCAATCGGAAAAGGATCGCATTGAGGGGCTTAAGCTGGGTGCTGATGATTATATGGGCAAACCCTTCAGTCTGGAAGAACTGACTGTCAGAATTGAAACGGTGTTAAGAAGGACCGCAAACAGATGCAGCAAAATCAGCTATAAGGGCCTAACGCTAAAACCTATCAAAGGAATAGCCAAATATCAGGATGCTATATTAGATTTAACCCATTTTGAATACAAACTTCTCTATGTATTCATGACTCAACCAGATCAGGTATTTTCAAGAGAGCAGCTGATCAATGCCATCTACAAGAAGGCTGAAAAGGCAATTAATGAAAGGACCGTGGATGTCCATATTAAAAATCTGCGCGAAAAAATAGCGGAGCACTCTGATTACCCCTTTATCCAAACAGTCAGGGGAATCGGGTATAAATTTACTCTTTCCTGAAGGAACTTTACATATGCCATTGCAGATTGTCTGCAGAAAGCCGGCTCAATCCATTTTTGAGCCGGCTTTTCTGTTTTCCGGCCAACAGTAAAGACTGTATTCTTCCTGCTAGACTGTTTTTTTCCTGCCAAATGTCATTTGAGTGCGCTCACATTCAATTTATGTCCGGATAGCTTTGTACCCCTCCCCCTACTTTCTTCTCATCTCTTTCCTGCTACCAATTACCTTTTTTTAGAAAAACCTATAAACCGATGGAATCATTTGACATGTAATGTGCAGGTATAACCCTTCAGCTATTAGAAAGAACTCCCTATATTTCTATATACGGGAGGGAATACATTGAGATTTAAAAAGATATCATCAGCCATTTTAACGTTCTCCTTAACCGCAAGCCTCTTGGCTATCCCCGCTGACTTTACACCAAGCGCAACTTCTGCAGCATCAACAGAAAACAGCATTGAATCGCACCACTTGCAAAAGGCATTTGAAAAAGCGGCGAAGGAATTTGAAGTACCTGAATCTGTCCTTCTCGCCGTCGCTTACAACCAGTCACGCTGGGAGCACCATGAAGGCCAAAGCGAGGTCGGAGGCTATGGCATTATGAATCTAGCAGATTTGCCAGCCGACATGAGCGCCAGGGGCAAGCATGACGACGGGATCATTGCGGCTTCGGATAGCGAGAATAGCACGCTTAAAACAGCCGCAAACCTTCTAAATGAAGATCCGGAAATCTTAAAAAAAGACCCTGAACAAAATATCCGGGGCGGTGCAGCTCTATTAGCAGAGTTTGCACGCCAAACGACAGGGGAACTCCCTTCCGATGCAGCAGACTGGTACGGTGCCGTCGTTAAATACAGCGGAACAGATCAGGAAGTCATTGCTAAGGACTTTGCAGATCAAGTCTTTGAGACCATTCAGCAAGGTGCTGCCAGAAAAAACCTTGATGGACAAAGAGTCGTATTAAACGCCAAGGAAATTACACCAAATAAGACTACAGCTGGCACAATCCCTCTTCGCAACACCAAATACACAAATACCGACTGTCCCAATGGGCTTGATTGCACTTTCATTCCTGCTGCTTATAAGCAATTTTCGAGCAGCACAAGTAATTACGGAAACTACGATATCGCCAATCGGCCAAAGGACGATTTAGATATTCGCTATATTATTATCCATGATATTGAGGGCACGGCTGAATCCGCCATCAGCCACTTCCAGAATCCGTCATACGTTAGTGCACACTATGTCATAGATTCAGAGACCGGAAAAATCACCCAGATGGTACGTCCTGAAGATGTGCCATGGCATGCAGGAAACTGGTATTTTAATATGCATTCGATTGGATTGGAGCATGAAGGATATGCTGCAGAAGGCGCAGACTGGTACAGTGAGCAAATGTACCGCTCTACTGCAAAGCTTGTAAGATACCTTTCAGATCGATTCAACATTCCTTTGGACAGACAGCACATTATCGGCCATGATGAGATACCTGGCTTAACAACAGCAAAACATAGGAGCATGCACTGGGATCCGGGCGCTTATTGGGATTGGGGACACTTTTTCGACCTTCTTGGAGCTTCCATTAATCCAAGCAGCGGAGACAAAGACAGTAATATCGTCACAATCCGCCCAAATTTCAATACAAATCAGCCAGACTTTACGTACAGAGGAATTAAACAGGAACCTGAGTCTTCAAGCCTGATTCATTTATACAGCGAACCAAGCTTTGAGGCACCATTGGTCAGTGATCCCCTGCTTCATCCTGGCGGCACCAGCACAAAAAATATTAATGACTGGGGCAATAAAGCTGCGATTGGACAGAGTTTCTATAAAGCCGGTCAGGAAGGCGATTGGACAGCTATTTACTACAGCGGCCAAAAAGCCTGGTTCTATAATCCGAACAATAAAAATAGCGTCCCAGGCAGCGGGACCCTCATCACGCCAAAAGAAGGGCTTGATTCCATACCTGTATATGGCGCCGCCTATCCTGATGACGCAGCTTACGATGAGGCTGGAATTGCAGAATCGGCAAGAGGAAAAGCACAGGTTCTATACCAGATGCCGGCTGGCCAAATCTATACAGCAACAGCACCAATTCAGTCCGATTACTATCATGCGAAGTATTATAATGACCCGGCTACGAATAAGGTTGTAAAGGGAAATGATGAATACTATCAGATTTTTTACAACCATCGTCTGGGATTCGTGAAGAAAAGCGATGTAGAAGCTGTGAATTAAAAGACTGACCTGGAGTTATTCTTCTTTGAAGAATAGCTCCATTTTTGTTTCATTGACCTCTTTTGTATTTTTGAAAACATTAGCGGACAACTTAATGCTGTGAAATCATCTAATCGGTCCGTTATAGTTTTTCCCTTTTTCAATTATTGTTATAATTAGAAAAAGATATCAGCAAGGAGGAATTAGCATATGACAATGAAAAAAGTAATGACGATCGCAGGTTCAGATACGAGTGGCGGCGCCGGCATTCAGGCTGACCTTAAGACCTTCCAGGAACTTGGCGTTTACGGGATGACTGCGCTGACTACGATCGTGACGATGGATCCTAAAAATAACTGGAGCCACAATGTGTTCCCGATTTCTACAGATATTCTGGAAACACAGATCGAAACGATTATATCGACAGGAATCGATGCGATGAAAACAGGCATGCTCGGTTCTGAAGAAGTGATCAAGATTGCCGCAAAGACCATTAAGGAAAACAGCCTGGATCACGTTGTCATCGACCCTGTCATGGTCTGTAAGGGCGAAGATGAGCCGATTCATCCTGAATTGAACGAAGCATTAAGAGATTTGCTTGTACCTCTTGCAACAGTGGTAACACCAAACCTGTTTGAAGCATGGCAACTGGCTAAAACCGGTCCGATCAAGACAGTTGAAGACATGAAGGAAGCAGCTGTTAAAATTCATGAACTTGGCGCAAAGTATGTATTAATCAAGGGCGGCAGCAAGCTTCAGCACGAAAAAGCCGTCGATCTTCTATATGATGGACAAGAGTTCACTCTTTATGAGAGCGAACGCGTTGAAACGACTTACACTCATGGCGCAGGCTGCACCTACTCTTCGGCCATCACAGCAGAAATTGCAAAAGGCAAGACTGTCAAGGAAGCGGTCCAAACCGCGAAGGACTTCATTACTGCCGCCATCAACCATGGCTTCAAGCTGAATGAGTATGTTGGCCCGACGATGCCGGGTGCATACCGCAAATATGGCGCAGGCCGTACTGAATCAGAATAAAAATGAGAGAACAGAGTCCGGGCGGGCTCTGTTTTTTTGTAAACAAGCCTTAGTTATTTAAATTACTTATTTAAGCAAAAAATGGACGCTTAGACATTTCTTCTCAAATTCACCCCCGAAATAATAAATAAGATTCCACCCAGCATCCAGAAGGGCTCCCAGAAAAAAAGTCTCCACTTATGGGAATAGCCATCCAGATGAAGATTCAAAAGACCTGCAGAATCAAGAACTAGGGTGGTGAAGTTTGCAAAGCCATATAAAAACAAAAAACCTCCGCAGATAAGGGCCAGAAAAGTTAAAGTCCGTCCTGTCCGTCCTGGCCAATCCCTTAGGAGAAGCAATAAGAACAACCCGCCAGCTAGTTTTATATAACCTGTTAAACTAACTAATGAAAGGAAGTTCTCATCTCCCGAAAGTGCCTTTTGATAGATAATGCCGCCAAGAGTCTTCACTCCAAGCATTCCTCCGCTTGACCAGTAGAAAGTGATCATTGAAAATGCAATGCACCAGGCAAACCCGGCATAAACTGCGAAGTTTTTCTTCAGCATGGCAGACCTGATCCTTTCTTTTAGAATGGTTAAAGATTTACGCTTGTTTAATGAAACACATAGATATATTACAGTAGACTGTTTGTGAATCAAATCAGGGCCATAATAGTTCTCTTAACCACATATTATGCTCTAGTGTATATTTTAGTCTGATATGCTTCCGTTCTTCATCAGCCTGCCAAAACTCGACTTCTTTTGCCATTACTCTATACAAAACCCAGGATGGAGAAACCAAATCCGGTTTCTGCTTGATTCGTTTTATTCCTTCTGCCAGGGCCTCCTCAAATTCAAGCTGATCCTTTAATACTGAGCTTTGTTTTTCAAGCAGGGCAATAGCTCTTGCCATCATCCCCCGTTTCAGAAAATCATTTGCACTCTGGTCTATATCCATCTTTATTGCTTTACCTCTTATTCTTACCTGCCTTCCAACACCCGGCCAATAAAAGGTGAGGGCAACATTTGGATTAAACTCAATTTGTTTTCCTTTTTTACTTAAAGAACTTGAGGCAAAATACCATCCATCCTGGTCAACATCTTTTATAATCAGAACTCTTGCATCCGGGGCTCCGTTTTCATCTATTGTGGAAAGAGCTACTGAGTGAGGTTCAGGTATAGCGTGATCAATGGCTGTTTGGAACCATTCTAAAAAAAGTTCATGCGGAAGCCCAGGTGCTTCATTAATAGGAAATTCAGGGAAAGGCCCTGTGAGGGTCTTACTTTGCCTTATGAGATCTCTAACAGTATTCATTTTAATCCTCCATTTATCATTGGCTGCTCTAGAAAGGCGAGGTATATGGGATTTATGTGAAACGGCTTCTCTTTGAGGTCCATAAACTGCAAACGGTTATTTCTGCTTGCGCATAAGGTTATTTCTTTTTCTGCAGAAATAAGTTCAACAGGAAAAGGCCGAAGTCCTGCTTTGGCTATAGCTCTATTTACTCCCATTTATTCGGGTTTACTGAATTAATTCAAACAGACAGAAGGCCTATGTCTGCAAAGCTGGAGGTTTTTTTGCTTCCCTTTCTGAGATAACTTTTTCGCTTTTCGTATCTTTTTTTAGTAAGATAAACGTATAAATGCCGTTTTTAGACAATAATATCAAGGCAAAATGGAAAGGGGGACTATAGAGTGGAACCAGCAGTAAAGGAACATGTGCAAAAAGAGATCGACCGCCTTGCCGGGAAAGAGGTCTTTATTCATCTGGAAACAACAAACGGGGCATACGCTTCCCATTTTGATGAAACCTTCTTTTCTTCAGGCGCCTATATCCGCAATGCCCAATTGGTTTATGAACATGGAAAGGTCACCGGTAAGGGCCCTTACCGGGTTGGATTGAAAATGAATTTTGGCTGGGTGTATGCTGAAGGAATTACCCACTTTGAAGTGGATGAAGAAAATAGGCTCCTTTTAGCCGGCCATGATTTCAGCGGCAAGCTGGCAGTCGCCCTGCAAATTAGTGAAACTCCTTTTGAATAAGAGGACATAAATGAAAGGAGCACGACCATGATGGAAAAGGAAAGACACGTACTCGTCATCTTCCCTCATCCGGATGATGAAGCATTTGGCGTATCAGGAACGATTTCCTTACATATCGATAATGGCACACCTGTCACCTACGCATGCCTGACGCTTGGAGAAATGGGACGTAATATGGGAAATCCCCCTTTTGCCACCAGAGAAACCCTGCCGAAAATCCGCAAAGAAGAGCTGGAGGAAGCAGCCAGGGTTCTGGGAATCCGGGATTTAAGAATGCTTGGGTACCGGGATAAAACCGTCGAATTTGAAGATGAAGAAATGCTCGCGAACAGGCTCGGAGCCATCATCGGCGAGACGAATCCTTCCCTCATTATCACATTCTACCCGGGATACGCTGTGCACCCGGACCATGACGCGACAGGAGCGGCCGTCATCCGTGCGGTAAAAGAGCTGCCTGCTGACAAGCGTCCGAAGGTTCACTGTGTGGCATTCTCCAATAACTGTGAGGAAGAAATCGGCCAGGCTGATGTGGTCAATGATGTAAGTGCGGTTATCGACCGGAAAATCGCAGCCATTAAGGCGCATGCCTCCCAGACACAGCTGATGGCAGCAAACATGGAAGAAAGCATTAAAAATCAGGATCCGGAAGTACTGGCAAGAATGTATAAAGAGCGCTTTTGGACTTATAAAATATAGAAAAAAGGGAGCCTCCCGCTCCCTTTACTTGTTATTTCTCCATCATTTCCTTCAAATACTGAAGCTGGCTTCCGTCTTCCCGCTTCACAATATTCACGATGAATCGCTTCGTCAATCTGGCAACAAGCCCGCTGGTTTTGACGGTTGCTTCCATCTCCACCTGGGTTCCTTCTTCTATTTCATGAAAATCATATTTATATTCGGCTATCAGTCCATTGGCATTGCTTCGGGTGGTATAGGTTTTGTCCTGTTCAAAATCAATGATTTCAACATCCGCGCTAATCTTTTTCCCTCTGACCATCCGTGTTTCAACAAACTTTGTTCCTTTTCCGGTCTCACCCTCAGTCTGTTTTTCCACTTTCACGACAAACGGCATAAGTTCAGAGACATTTTCCATCTTAATCATATAATCAAATACTTCATGTACAGGTTTATTGATAATCTCACTCGAACGGAAATCAGCCATGCTTTGCACCTCAGAGTCATAAAGTCTATGACTCTATTATATAACAAAAAAGCAGGACGGAGTAAAGATGGCATTGCCCTACAGCTTCTGGCGGTATAGGGAGCAAAATTTGCACCAGTCCACAATAACGATTTTCCTGCCTGTAATTTCGATGATTCCTTCTTTTTTCAGCCTGGAAAAAACACGGCTGACACTTTCCCGGGATGTTCCAACAAGGGTGGAGAATTCCTGAACGGTTATCGGAAGTTCAAGGTGCATCCGGTTGCAGTAGTTGGCACCGAACTTTTCCGCGAGCCTTTCCAAAGTCCGGACTGTTTTCGTATACACATCAAGCAGCGCAATGTCCCTCATAATGGAGGTCATATCACGCAGAGATTCACTCATAAAGCGGATAATCTGTACGGCCATTTCCGGCGAATATAGAAGCTCCTGTTCCAGTTCATCAGTATTCAGAAAATAGATTTCACCATCCTGCACCATTGTACCTGTCGCAGGATACGTATGGCCCTCCTGGTTAAAGAGGTTGGCTTCAGCAAAAATCTCGCCCTTTTTCTTAATGCAGACAATCAGTTCATTTCCATGTTCATCCTGCTTCGTCAGCTTCACAATACCGGAGTGCACAAAGTAAACTCCTTTGGCAACCTCATATTCAGACATAATTCTTTCGCCTTTTAAATAAGCTTTCTTAATAATTCGATTATCGATCCGCTCTAGAGATTCAATGGGGAGCTCTTTAAAAATCTCAATCTTGCCTAAAAATTCATTGATTAACGGCCTATGATCCTGCTTTTCATATTCCATTCCCATCCCCCGCTTTTACCATTCTTAAGAAATATTCTAGCTAAGTACGGATTGGGATGAAGTGACTTAACTCACAAAACGATCATCTCATGCAGAATATTAACACGCTTAAAAAATGAGTGATTACTCACTTTACAAACAGTTAGTGATTCATTTATTATATTAGTGAGTGATTACTCACTTTTTAAAAAGGAGTGAACAAATGAATAGTCCAATCGTTTCCATTCAACACATATCCAAGAATTACGGAAAGCAAAAGGTTCTAAATGACATCAGCCTTGAGATTTATGAAGGTGAGATTTTCGGGCTGCTCGGTCCATCCGGAGCAGGCAAGACGACGCTTGTTAAACAGCTGGCAGGCCTGGAAGAGCCAACACAGGGCGAAAATTATATTTTCAGCGAAAAAATGCCCAGACTGGACCTGATCAAACGAATCGGCTACATGGCACAATCTGATGCTCTGTACACCGACTTAACAGCAAAAGAAAATCTGGATTTCTTTGCAGCGCTGTATGGGTTAAGCGGCAAAGAAAAAAGGCAGCGGATGAATGAAGTGATGGAATTGGTTTCATTAACAGACCACATTCATAAAATGGTTTCCGACTATTCAGGGGGTATGAAGAGAAGACTTTCGCTTGCCATTTCCCTTCTGCATAGTCCCGGTCTCCTCATTCTCGATGAACCTACTGTTGGAATTGATCCTGTCCTCAGAAAAAGCATCTGGGAATCTTTTAAAAGCCTGAAGGAGAAAGGGACCACCATCCTGGTGACCACTCATGTCATGGATGAGGCAGGAAAGTGCGACAGGCTGGGCATGATTAGAGACGGACAGCTCATTGCAGCAGGAACACCCGAAGAATTAATGCACCAAACCGGCGCGGCCAATATAGAAGATGCCTTCCTGGCATATGGAGGTGCTTAACATGAGGATTATGGCTCTGGTTATTCGAATACTGCGCCAGATTGTAAGAGATAAACGGACAATGGCTCTATTGATCCTCGCCCCAATCCTGGTCATGACTATGCTTCATCTTGTGTTTAACGGAGATGAATATACGCCAAAAATCGGACTCGTGGATCTGCCTGAAAAAATAGAGGCTCAGCTTAACCTTGAACATGCCAAACTCGTACACTATGAAACAGAGAAGCTCGCGGAAAAGGACATATCAGCCAAGAAGCTGGATGCGTATCTGATGTTTGATCAAATGCCGCCGTCAGTAGTTCTCGAAGGCAGCGACCCAAGTGTCAACGGAGCTGTGATGAGATGGGTTCAAGGTGCATTGAAGCCATTGCAGCCAAATGGCGGGAATCAGGAAGTAAAAGCCGATTATTTATTCGGCTCCGAGGACATGGGGCAGTTTGATTATTTCGGGCCGGTGCTGCTTGGATTCTTTGTCTTTTTCTTTGTATTCCTGATTGCCGGGGTATCCTTTTTAAGGGAAAGGACAACCGGAACCCTCGAACGGCTTTTGACCAGTCCGCTCAGGAAGTGGGAAATTGTTACAGGATATATTATTGGATTTGGAATTTTCACGATGATCCAGGCATCCATCATCGCCTGGTATACGATCTATGTGCTCGGCATGATGATGGAAGGCTCTTTTGGGTATGTCCTTCTAATCACACTGCTCCTTTCGCTGACAGCATTAACTTTGGGAATCCTGCTGTCTTCGTTTGCCAACAATGAGCTGCAGATGATTCAATTCATTCCGCTTATTGTGGTTCCGCAAATCTTTTTCTCGGGGCTGTTCAATCTTGAGACCATTTCAGAATGGCTGAGCTGGGTCGGCCCTTTCACACCTTTATATTATGCGGCTGAAGCATTAAGAGATGTAATGGTGAGAGGCTTTGGATGGGATATGATTTATAAAGATCTGCTGATGCTGCTAGCTTTCTCCCTGCTCTTTATGGTTCTGAATATCGCTGCTCTAAGGCGGTACCGGAAAATATAAAATTTCTTTTTATAATTCCCTTCCTTTATAATAAAGCTATAGATTTTGCACGTATAAAGGAGTTTATCATGCCAGAGCAGGATTCCATTTTAGAAGAGTTATTTCAGGAAGAAGAAAAGCTTACGGAGAAGCAGAAGAAAATTATCATGGCTGCAATTGAATCGTTTTCTGAAAAGGGCTATGCAGCCACTTCGACAAGCGAAATCGCCAAGAAGGCAGGAGTAGCCGAAGGAACCATCTTCAGGCACTATAAAACAAAGAAGGATTTGCTGATGGGGATTGTTTCGCCAATGATGGCAAAGCTGATTGCTCCATTTGTCATTAAAGATTTGTATAAGGTCATCAATCATAAATATGAACACTTTGAAGATTTTTTAAGAGCCATGATGGAAAACCGGATTGAGTTCCTTAAAAACAATATGCCTCTTATCAAGATCCTGATCCAGGAAATTCCGTTCCACCCCGAGCTCAAGGAACAGTTTAAAGAGCATATCGCCATGAAAGTATTCGATCGTTTTGCCAGTTTGGCTGAATACTATCAGAAAAAAGGCCAGATTATTGATATCCCGCCCTACAGTGCCGTCCGAATGACTTTTACATCGATATTCGGCTTCCTTATGGCGAGGTATTTAATTTTGCCTGAAGCCGACTGGGATGATGAAAAAGAAATTGAGCTGACCATTCAATTCATCATGCATGGACTTTCAGCTAAAAACTAAAGCCTGGCATCGCTGCCAGGCTTTTTTATATATCGGAAAACTGAATTTTATAAAGCTTGTCATCCTTCTCAAGCGGATTGCCGCGTCCGTCTGTATTGTTGCTGATAAAATAAAGCACATCCCCTTCAATGAAGACGTCGCGGATTCTGCCTAAATTCGACACAACCTTTCTGACATTCTTCGTTTCCAGATCAAACTCCAAAACGGCATTGCCTCTTAAGGCGGCAGTGTAAAGCTTGCCTTTATAATAGGCCATCCCGGACGGAGCCCAGGTTTCATCATCACCGGAGGTAAACAGCGGCGATTCCATGCCTTCCTTCTTCTCGGTCCCTTTTATAACGGGCCACCCATAATTTTTCCCGGGAAAGATCTTATTGATTTCATCATTGGCAGACGGGCCGTGTTCACTTTCATATAAGGTCCCATCCTCAGCCCAGGCAAGCCCCTGCGGATTACGGTGGCCGTAGCTATAGACATAAGAGCCGCTGAACGGATTATCCGCCGGTACGCTGCCGTCCAGATTCATTCTTAGGATCTTTCCTCCGAGGGAATTCACGTCCTGAGCAATTTCGGGATCAGCCGCAGCATCACCTGCCGTCGCAAAAAGCTTTCCATCCGGTCCTATTTCAAGCCGGCCGCCATGATGGTACTGCCCGCTCGGAATTTTATCAAGCAAAAGCTTTTCCTCTTTCCAAGTTCCATCCTGATACTGGAGGATGACAATTCGGTTAAACTGTCCTGAGGTGTTTTCGTAGGTGTAATAGGCATACGCTTCGTTTGATTGTGAAAAATCAGGTGCCAGCACAAAGCCGAGCAAGCCTGCTTCAGAAGCTGTTGAAAGCTTTTTTGCAAGCTCCACCTTCTGGCGTTCTTTCTTGCCGCCCTCGACTTTCACAATGCTTCCCTGTCTTTCCGTCATGTAAAAGGTTTCGCTCGTTTTGGCAATGGACCAGGGAATATCCAGCTCGTCTGCCAGTATTTCCGGCTCAGCACCGGCAGGAAGGCTGGCCTCCTGATCCTCGATTTGCTTCCTGCTATCATCCTCGCCCGCACTTGAGCACCCGGCCAGCAGGCCCAACACGAGCAGCCCTAGACCTATCACCTTTTTCATCCAGCCTTCAGCCTCCCTTGAAATTCTACTTCAGGACTTCCCAGATTGCCTTGGCTACGCCGCTGTCTTCATTTGCGGATGTCACCGCATCGCATTGTGCTTTAATAATGTCATCGGCATTTCCCATGGCAACCGATCTTCCTGCGCGTTTAAACATGGACAAATCATTATAATTATCGCCAATAGCCATGGTTTCCAAAAGCGAGATTCCTTTTTCTTTCACAAATGCTTCAAGGGCAATTCCCTTTTGGGCATTCACACTGGTCAGCTCCAGGTTCTCATCCCCTGATGAACTAACAACCATGCCCTCAAGCTTCAGCAGGTCTTCCTTCGCGGAAACGAGAAAATCCGGTTCAAACGAGAAAGCCAGCAGCTTGTAAATTTGATGCTCGTCGCTGTTGAAAAGCTCATCATAGCTGTTCACTTTATGGACAAGCCCTTTTGTAAAGCGCTCTTCCGCCGCTTTAGTCACTTCATCAATATCTGCTTCAGGATTACCGCTTAAAAAGATGTCGACAATAATGGACACACCGCGGTCTTCATCAATGGTATATGTACCCTGGTTGGTGTATACCTCGAAATAAACATTGTTCTGAATAAGGATATAGGCTGCTTTTTTGGCAAGGTCCTTATCGAGCGGGCTGGAGGACACGACCTTCCCATCTGAGGCTCTTACTTCTGCCCCATTTGCGCAAATGATCGGGCAGGAAATGCCGGCTTCATCGAGGACGAAGCTTGCTTCAAAGTAGGAGCGGCCCGTCGCTATTACTACTTCCACTCCTTTTTCCTGTGCGGCTTTAATGGCTTCTAAATTTTCAGGCGTAATTTTCTGTGTGGCGGTTAAAAGCGTTCCGTCCATATCACTAGCAATGCATTTGATCATTAGATTCACCTTCTGGCTGTAGTATTTTTCTGAAAAACTTATTTGCCATTCTATCATGTTCTGAAGGTTATTTTAAATAATTGCTCTTCTTAGCCTACATACTTACTCCCTTCCCTGATGCTCAATTTTGCAAGTGTGTTTGATTCAATAAACCTTTTTACTGACTCGGGATTTGTTTTCGAGTATTCCCTGAGAGCCCAGCCGATGGCTTTTTGGATGAAGAATTCTTTGCTGTCATTGTTTAGGAGGATGTAGCGGTATAGCAGCTCTTCGTCTGTGCTAGTTTTGTATTTCAGCTGGAATAGGATGGCAGTTCTGCGGAGCCACATGTTTTCGCTGGTCGCCCATTCCTCTATTCTTCCGGGGATGACTTCCGGATTTTTTGCCGCGATGGCGCCCACTGCATGGGTAGCCAGCATATCAACAGTATCCCACCAGGCTTTTGTTGTAATCAGATTTTGGATTAATGCCAGATGGCTTTTGTCCAGTTTCCTGGTGAATTTCGCTATGTAGTCAAGGCCAGCAGCCTGGTATTCACGCTCTTCCATATCCCATAAGGATTCCACAAATTCTGGATTAAATTCCTGCTTCAGCAGGCCTGTTTTATTGAAGTATTCTTTTAACAGGGCTCTTCTTTCAGGTGCCTTGATTCCCAGGAAGGGAAAGTGGTTTTTCATATAGTTTTGCATGGGGACGGCTTTTTCTGTGTCCCTGCTTTCTTCAAAAAGCTCGATTAATAGTTGGATATCCATAGGTGCACTCCTTTTTTTGTCCGATGATAGACTGGGTTCGGACTCTGCTGCCCCATTTCCACTCCCTGACCGTGTTCGGACTCTAATTCCCGGATTTCTTCTCACTGTGTCTGAAGTTAAACCAGGTTTGGACTCAGAAAAAGGGATTCCCCCTTTCTCTGTCTGAAGTCGCACTAACTTCAGACACTAATACCCGGATTCACTTTTCCTGTGTCCGAAGTCTTCCCCGGGATTCGATCTATTAATATCATTCCACCTTCATAAACTGCCCCACTACCTCTTCTCCATCTTCAACCCTCAAAGTCTCCTGAACCTCAAGCTGATAATCCTTATACACCTTTTCCCAAAAACGGACGGCAGGCTCGTTTCGTTTTAATTGCTCGATATACCAGGTGCCCTTATAGTCACTAAAAAGCAGCCCCACAGCAGCTTGCCCCACTTTTTTCCCCCGGAACGAGTTATACAGGAAAAAGTCGTTGATGCAGTAGTCTGCTTTTGTTAACAAAGGGGCCCTCAGAAGCAGCAGGAACCCTGCCAGTTTGCCATCAGCCTTAATTAGATAAGGTTCAATGCCTTCCTTTTCCCACATTAATGAAAATGCATCAAATTCGAAGGTGCCTTCATCGTTTATATGCAAGACAGCTGTGTATTTTGTTAAATCATGCAGATAGAATGCATACATGTTTTTTATTATGTCCCGATCTTCGATTCCCGCTTTCACTATTTTAACGTCCATATCCCTAATCCCCTTTTCACTGTTTACTCTCCAAATTTAAATGGCAAAAGCCTTTTATACAAGAATTATTTCAGAAAAGGAGGAATAAACTGAATTTTACAGAAAGTATACTGAGTTCGAGAAATAATTTTTTAGGGGGTTGCAGCATGAGGGTACTTGTATCTTTCTTTAACCGCATTATGCAGCGGTATTTGCCGGATCCATTTTTATTTGTCATTATCCTAACCTTTGCGGTTTTTGGATTGGGCTTGATTTTTACTGATAATGGACCTTATCAGATGGTTCAGCATTGGGGAAATGGGTTTTGGGGCCTTTTGACTTTTTCCATGCAGATGGTGCTGGTTTTAGTCACAGGACATGTATTGGCCAGCAGCAGGATTTTTAAAAAGGGGTTAGGCGCCCTGGCATCATTGGCCAAGTCACCCGGCCAGGCCATCCTGATTGTGTCTTTCGTGTCGATGGTTGCAAGCTTAATTAACTGGGGGTTCGGCCTTGTAATTGGCGCCCTGTTTGCAAAAGAGCTTGCCAAAAAAGTGAAAAACGTGGATTACCGCCTGTTAATTGCAAGCGCTTACGGAGGGTTCGTTGTCTGGCACGGAGGAATCTCCGGCTCGATTCCATTGACGATTGCTACGCCGGGCCACTTCTCTGAAGATATGATTGGCGTTATTTCTACAGACCAGACGATTTTCGCCGGCTTTAATATCTTTATCGTTATTGCCCTATTATTGGTTTTGCCTTTTGTGAACCGCTTTATGATGCCATCGAAAGAGGAAACAATCGTGGTTGACCCTGCTCTTCTTCAAGAAGACATCCAGGCAGCTGCACTCGAAAAAGAGGCGATGACACCTGCTGAACGACTGGAAAACAGCCGCATCATTTCCTTGCTGGCCGGGATACTTGGACTTGTGTTCTTATTTTATTATTTCGCTACAAAGGGTTTTAATCTCAATCTGGATATCGTGAACTTCTTGTTCCTGTTCCTGGGCATTCTTTTCCACGGAACGCCAAAACAGTTCCTCGAAGCTGTTCTGAATGCGGTAAAAGGAGCTAGCGGAATCATTATCCAGTTCCCGTTTTATGCTGGAATCATGGGAATGATGACCGCCTCAGGGCTGGCTGCGGTGATGTCTGAAGCGTTTGTCAGCATTTCAAATGATTACACATTCCATTTCTTCACGTTTTTAAGTGCAGGTCTTGTGAACTTCTTCGTTCCTTCAGGGGGAGGACAGTGGGCTGTTCAGGCTCCGATTATGCTTGAAGCGGCTCAGTCAATGGGGGCTTCCATTCCCAAAACGGCCATGGCGGTCGCATGGGGTGATGCCTGGACCAACTTAATCCAGCCTTTCTGGGCGCTGCCGGCACTCGCCATTGCGGGGTTAAAAGCGAAAGACATCATGGGATTCTGCGTGCTGACTCTCCTTGTAAGCGGCGTGATTATTTCAATGGGATTCTTATTTTTCTAAAAGGAAAAGAGCATGGCACCTGCCATGCTCTTCTATTATGAGCAGAAGCCTCATCCGGAGGCTTACATTCCATTATGATGATCATTTTTCATGTTATGCATATAGGATTCCATGTAGGCTCTCTCTGACTCAGATACATGCTTTTCATTTTCCTCAGGGTCAAAATCGTCAATTCCATGCTTTTTATGCCACCAGTCTACAAACATGCCTGTTCCTAGCAATACTGCACAAAAGCCCAGCAAATATAGAATCATTTTGATCACCTCTATATAGTATATCAATTTTTCAGAAAATATTGATATATTAACCATGCCTATTTTTTACACTTTTACGGTCTCCGGCAGGTCCTGATAGCCCTCCTGATAAATGCGGCTGATGATCGATTCTATTGCAGGCTCTTCCACTGTGAGATCTTTGATATTATGTGTTTCGGTAATTTGCGCAATCAGTCCTGAAGCTGACACATCATCCCGGTTAAATCGGATCCAGAAGCGGCTTGCTTCTTCTTTAAACACTTCACCGCCCTTAAGCTTCAGGCTGTGTGATGATTCCTCCAGGTCAACGATGAGTGTCCTCATTTTGCCGAAACGCTCTTTGACGACTGCAATCTCCCCGTCATATACCTTTTGCCCATGGTCGATGAGGATCATCCGCTCACAGAGCTTTTCAATATCCTCCATATCATGGGTGGTTAAAATGACGGTTATGCTGCGCTCCTTATTAATCTCTTTTATGAAAGTCCTCATCTTTTCCTTTGCGACGACATCCAGGCCAATGGTCGGCTCATCCAGAAACAGAATGGGCGGGTCATGCAGCAGGGATGCGGCAATGTCAGCCCTCATCCTTTGCCCTAAGGAGAGCTGGCGGACCGGTGTGTTCAGGAATTCATCCAGCCCCAATATCTCTGTGAAGGTGTCCATATTTTCCTTATACCGCTTATCCGGAACCTGATAGATTTCCTTCAGCAGCTCAAACGATTCGATAGTAGGCAGATCCCACCAGAGTTGTGTTCTCTGGCCGAAAACCACTCCGATATTCTTGGCATTTTCCTGTCTGTTTTCATAGGGAATGATGCCATTCACCTTCACACTTCCGGAGGTTGGAACCAGAATGCCCGTCAGCATTTTGATGGTGGTGGACTTACCGGCGCCATTCGGCCCGATATAGCCGACCATTTCCCCTTCATTGATCGAAAAGCTGATGTCCTTCACAGCTTCTTTTTTAATATGTTCTCTTTTTACAAGGCTCTTCACAGCGCCAAGGAAGCCTGTCTCCCGCTTGGCAATCATAAAGTCCTTCATTAGATGTTCAACCTCTATAATCGGCATTTCCATCCCTCCTATGAACCTGTACTTTTATATCGCTTTAAACCCAGCATCCATATCGAATAAGCGATGGAAAAAAAGACGATGCCGACAAGCGGCGAGTAATACCCGATATTCTCCGGGAAAAAGGGTGTTTCTTTTTCAAGGAGCACAGCCGCGGGAAAATAGTTCACAAAGCCGAATGGAATGACAAAAGCTGTAAACCATTGGACGGCTTTCGGATAAATGACTAAAGGATAATTGGTCAGATTTCGGGCTGGAAACATAGCCACCCAGTAAAATTGCTCCGATTTCGTCGTCCAGAAAGCAAGAGCAGAAATCATGACAAGCAGTCCGCCCTGGATAAGGATGCCCCCAACCACAGATAACAGCAGAAACAAGCTTTTCCCAATTGTCCAATCCAGCTGCAGCTTAAAGCTGACCAAAATAAAAATGCCGATGCTGAAGATAAACTGCCCAAAAGAGGCGACATCAAATTTCATTGCCATGAAATGAAAAAAAGGATTGATTGGCCTGACAAGGAAGCGGTCAAACGTGCCGTTTAAAATGTAGGTGTCCAATCCCCTGAAATGGAAAAAGAGAATGATGCAGAAGCCCCAGGATAATATAGAGACAGCAAATAGAAACAGCATCTCGTAAAACGTCCAAGAGCCGAGTTCCTGAAACTGATAAAGCATGATCCACATCGTTAGAGCTGTACCTGTATAGGATGTAATGAGGCCCACAATCCTCATGACAAAAGCAAACCGGTACTGCAGCTGGGCTCTCACCCCTGCGGAGATGAGCTTGAAATACAAATCAAAATAGTTTAAAACACCCACACACTATCCCCCCTGCACCACTACTTTTTGAGATGCGCGATTCCAGACAAACCTTAACAGCAGATAACTGGCTGCAGCCCAGAATAATTGGACACCCAGGGAAAGCAGGATCTCACTTCCTGAGATTTTGCCTATAAAAATCGCATTTGGTATGTAATAGATTCCCTGAAACGGCAGATAAAGTGCCATCGTTTCCAGCCAGCCCGGGAAAAACCACAGCGGGATGACGGATCCGGACAGAAGGGACATCGCGAAGTAAAAGACATCGACAATGCCGCCCGTTTCAACAAGAAAAAAGGTAAGCAGACCGAATGACATTTCAATGCAATAGCGGATCAGGAATCCTATAAAAGCGGATACGATAAACAACGCCCAAGTCTCCCATCCTGAAGGCAATGTCAAATCCATAAAAATGAACATGACCGTATATAAAGGGAGCAGCGCTGTCAGTATGTAAAAGGCCACACTGCCAAAATCGGCAAAAAGGTAGCGGAGCGGCACATCAAACGGCCTCATTAATTCCAGGGAAATATCGCCGGTGCGAACCTTCTCCTGGATTTCCCACAGCGGGGTGCCTGCCCCATTAACTCCCGTTAAAAATTGACTGACCACAATATACGTCAGCATGGACTCAAAGCTGACGCCGCCAGCCTCTTCCCTGCCGGCATATAATGCTGTCCAGATCGAACCCCACATCAGCAGAAAAATGAGGTTTGAGCCGAGCCGTGACCATACATCAAACCGATAAACGGCCGAGCGAAGAAAAGCCTTTTTCGTGAAGGTCCAATATAACCGAAACCTGAACATCCGCACACCTGCTTTTTGATTTTTTTGATTATTTAATATTTTAACATAATATGGGAGCCAAAAAATAAGAAGTTTAAAAAGAAGGAAAACGGTGGAATTTAAGAGAAAGGGTTGGCTTTTTCAGGGGTAATGAATTAAAATAACATGTGGTTTATAAATATAAGAAAAAGGTGAATATATTGATTGACGCATCCAGAAAGAAGCATTCTTCTTCCGATTTGATAAAATTTCTCATACCGTCCTTAATTGGAATCAGCTTATTCATGGTTCCGATCAAATATCAGGGGGATATTACGATTCCCATCGCTATTTTTTCAGGATGGATCCAAAACCTGCTTACAGACTATCTTCCTGAAATTATGACCTTTATTATTGTTATTACATTCTTGGGTACATTGCTGGCGAAGCTCGCCAAGCCTGCTTTTATTGAAAAAAGCCCATTCTTCAAGAATTTATTTGACGTTCCCTACATCTGGGCCGCAGCGAGATTTATAGGCGCAGTTTTTGCTGTTATCACCCTATTTCAAATCGGACCTGAACAGATCTGGTCTGAAAACACAGGAGGACTGCTCTTAAATGACCTTCTGCCGATCCTGTTCTCGGTCTTTTTATTTGCAGGACTTTTCCTGCCATTACTTTTGAACTTCGGATTGCTTGAATTCTTTGGAGCACTTTTAACGAAAATCATGCGTCCGGTATTTAGGTTGCCGGGAAGGTCCTCTATTGACTGTGTAGCTTCCTGGCTTGGCGATGGTACGATTGGTGTTCTTCTGACCAGCAAGCAGTATGAAGAAGGCTATTATACGAAAAGGGAAGCAGCCATTATCGGCACAACGTTTTCTGTCGTATCGATTACCTTCAGCCTTGTCGTGATTTCACAGGTGAACCTTGGCCATATGTTTGTGCCTTTTTATCTGACCATCACAGCGGCAGGTTTCATCTGCGCCATTATCAGCCCCAGAATCTGGCCTCTGTCCAAAAAGCCTGATACGTATTATAACGGCCAGGAAGCGGAGCTTGATGAGAACATTCCTAAAGGGCACACTCCATTCAGCTGGGGGCTTAATCAGGCGTTAGATAAAGCACGCACCAATCAAAGCCTGAAAGCCTTCTTCCAGGATGGCGCCAAAAACATTCTGGATATGTGGATGGGTGTAGCCCCAATTGTCATGGCTTTGGGAACATTGGCTCTGATCGTTGCCGAATACACACCGGTTTTCACGTATCTGGGAATGCCGTTCATTCCATTGCTTGAATTGATGCAGGTGCCGGAAGCAAGAGCCGCTTCTGAAACACTTGTGGTCGGTTTTGCCGATATGTTCCTGCCATCCGTGATTGGGGCAAGCATAGAAAGCGAGATGACGCGATTTATTGTGGCTGCAGTATCTGTTACCCAGCTGATTTATATGTCAGAGGTTGGCGGACTTCTGCTCGGTTCCAAAATACCTGTATCCTTCTGGGATCTTGTTATTATCTTTATACAGCGAACACTTATTACGCTGCCGGTAATCGTTCTGGCTGCACATCTTCTTTTTTAACATACAAAAGAGGTATCCTTATGCGGGATACCTCTTTTAGTATTAAAAGCATTGAAAGGAACGAATTCTCCTCAAGTCTGTTCCGTAATACGTCCAGCGCCAATTTCTCCAGCGCCAGCCGGCTACAGAGTCTCTTCCGACAAAGGTCGGGTAGAACCAGAAACTGTTGCCGTTTTGCAGCCATATAAAGGTATATCGGAATAGGCAGCCTCTTATGGCACCAGGGTCAACAGCGAACGTGCTGACCTGCTGCATTTGAGGGGTGAAGCTTGGCGGCGGAGACGATGGCGGTCCATCCTGTCCTCCAGGGCCTCCTCCACCGCCCGGGAAACCTGGCGGCTGTCCCGGTGGCCCAAATCCGCCGCCCGGCCCACCTGGTGGCGGTCCTGGCGGTCCAAACCCTCCGCCTGGAAAACCAGGGATGCCGAAGCCTCCTCCTGATCCCCCGCCCGGAAAAATGCGTCCATGTTCATTTTGCTCATACATATATGGATAAAACGGATAGTTCATATAATCCATTACGATACTCCTTTCGAGATTTAGACTTTTTCTGCAATCAGCAGCAATTCAGAGCGAACCTGTTCTTTGATCCGGTCAACCACTGAAAAGTCCATGCTGTTGACATAGATTTTTTCCAGCGTGTCCCGCTGAGTTTTTGCCCGTGCCAGATAAGATATGGCTTCGGTCATTTTATTTTTATAACGGGTGCTGATATCCTTTAGCTGTTCAGCATAAATTTCATCTGTGCCTGAGTTGATCGTTATTTCATACATGTCTACGATTTCATCGCCATCACGATTCGGAAAATATTCATGCGGAGCTGTGCTGTCAAAGATAGCGAGGCCCAGCTCGCGTACGATGATCATATCCAGGCTGTGCGGATCAAATCCGCAATGATAGATTTCAATATCAAATCCCCGGCTTTCAGCTTCTTTTGCCAGCTTCTTCAGCATGGTGGACTTGCCTGAACCCGGACGCCCTTTTATGAAGTATCTTTTTTGAATATCCTCCGTAAGATTCGGCACAAAATCCACCGCTCCGATCGGAGTGGCTGCCCCTAAATAACGATGCTTTACACATGGAGACTTATTTAGTTTCATATTTCCGTAGAAGGTGGAAATCAACTTTTTCGTCAGTTCATCTGCCTTCTGGAAATTCATATTTTCTATATAGATTTTTTCCCATTCATCATGAATCCTCAGTGCTTCGGCAAACGTGTCATAAGCCGTTGCAAAGGAATTACTGATCTGGCCCGACAGTACGGTAATTTCTTCTTTACATGCAGCCAGTGCCCTTGAATCCCAGGCTTCGCCAAGATTGATATATTCTTCGACCGCGCCGGGTGCTTTCGGTTCGATCACATGCGGTGCTGTTCCATCGACAATGCCTGCTTTTAAAGAAGGAATGATGACGCCATCGAGCGATTGACTGTCAGATGAGCAATAAATGTATTCCAGGTCATAGCCTTTTTCAGACAGTTCCTTCCCGATTGCTTTCATCAAGGATGATTTGCCTGTTCCCGGTCCGCCTTTTAAAATATATAGGCGATCAAGCCCTGCCAGGTTCGATTCGAATAAATTGTGGAATCCCCGGGCTGTATTCCCGCCGGCGAAGTATTTTAATATTTTCCCAGCCACTCCTACACTTCCTTTCGAAATGCATTTTCACCTTACAGTATGCAAAGGGAGCAGGATGGGTGAAAGCCTATTTAGAAAAACGGAAGCGCCTTGCCCACGAAGGAACGCAGACTAAGATCGCCACGTCCTGTGGCAACGTCTGCATGACCCGCATCCTGCGGGCCTCAAGCACAAGACGAGCCTGCCGGAAAGGCGTTCTTTGCCTTTTTGGCAGGATTGGCTTGTGATCTCGAGGGGGTAGGCTGCTTGCGCCAGACAATTATCGACGTTCAAAAATTTTAACTTTTTTCGAAAAAAAAGAGTGCTGAATTATGGTGATTCAGCACTCTTGCTTCAATTATTTGATTAAATCTGCCAGCTCAGCACCAATGGCCTTCTGCAGGTCGTCCACCTTGAGCTCCATCTGCATGCCAATTTTGCCTCCGCTGACAATAATCAGATCAAGGTCTTCTGCCTTTGCGTCAATGAAAGAGGAATATTGCTTTTTCATTCCGACAGGAGAGCAGCCTCCGCGGATGTAGCCGGTGAGCTTCTGGATATCTTTGACCGGAATCATTTCCACTTTCTTTTCGCCGGCAGCTTTTGCGGCTTTTTTCAGGTCGAGCTCTTCTATCACGGGAATGATGAACACGAAGATTTGCTTGCTGTGGCCTTGAGCAACTAAAGTTTTATAGACGGCTTCAGGATTTTTGCCGATCTTCTCCGCAACGGAAACACCATCAATTTTCCCATCCTGGCTGTCATAGGTAATCAGTTCATAAACGATCTTTTGAGCATCGAGCATACGCATCGCATTTGTTTTACCCTTTGCCATTGGCTGCGCCTCCATTGGTTATTTTCCTCATTTTAGCATTTTTGGCCGGTTTCAAAAAGGCACAGGCAAAATAATAGCAGGATCCCAAAAAGAGAATCCTGCCAATAGAAATTATTTCAATCGGTACACGCGGGCTTCATAAGGCTTCAGTGTAAATGAATCCATATCACCATGTTTTTCAACCGGATAGTTATTCAATAAAAGCTGCTCATAAGAAAGCTTATCATCTGCTTCAAAAGATGCTTCCTCTGTTGAAAGGTTTGTAATCACGACTACCTTGTCATCATCGGATGTACGGGTATAGGCAAAGATTTGCTGGTCATCTTCAAGAAGCAAATCATATTGGCCATAAGTGAAGACTTCATTTTCTTTTTTCAACCGAATCATTTTTTTATAGAAAGAAAGGATAGATTCCCCGTCCTGCGATTGGATCTCCACATTGATCTCCTTATAGTTCGGATTCACCTTCATCCACGGCTGGCCTTTAGTGAATCCTGCGTTTTCTTTAGAGGACCACTGCATTGGCGTACGGCTGTTATCACGGGAAGAAGCCCAGATGATGTCCATAATGTCCTGATGGGACATGCCTTCCTCTTTCTTCAGCCGGTACAGGTTCTTCACTGCTACGTCATCATAGTCTTCAATGGAAGGGAATTGGACATTAGTCATGCCAATTTCCTGTCCCTGATAAATGAATGGCGTACCCTGCATCAGGAAGTACATGGCACTCATAGCTGTTGCGCTTTGCTGCCAGTATTCCTCATCATTTCCCCATGTGGAAACGACACGCGGCTTATCGTGGTTCTCGATGAATAACGCGTTCCATCCGTCCGCTTCCAGGCCTTTCTGCCAGCGGGTCAGAACTTTTTTCAGCTCGACAATATCAACCTCGGGATTTGTTTCCGCGTCCCAAAGACCAAGGTGTTCAAATTGGAAAATCATATCCATTTTACCTTGTTCTTCACCTACCCAAAGGTCAGCTTCATCCACGGTAACACCGTTTGCTTCGCCGACTGTCATCACATCATAGTTCGCATAGGTGCGGTCTTTAAATTCCTTTAAGTACTCGTGAATGCCTTCCTGGTTCATATGCATATCAAAGGAAGAAACAAACTTTTTCTTCTTTGGGTTCGGCATATCAGGCAGGCCGGCACGCTTTTTGATATGGCTGATGGCATCAATCCGGAAGCCGTCGATTCCCTTATCAAGCCACCAGTTCACCGTATCATATAAAGCCTCGCGGACCTCTTTATTCTCCCAGTTCAAATCAGGCTGCTTGGTGGAAAAAACATGCAGGTAATACTGCTCCGTCTTCTCATCATATTCCCATGCCGATCCGCCGAAAATACTTTCCCAGTTATTCGGCTCCTTGCCATCCTTTCCGTCTCTCCAAATATACCAGTCCCTTTTCGGGCTCTCTTTGGACTCCCGGGACTCAATGAACCACGGATGCTCATCACTTGTATGGTTCAGCACAAGATCCAGAATCAGCTTCATATCGCGCTTATGAACCTCATCCATCAGCTGATTGAAATCCTCCATCGAACCGAAGTCCTCCATGATATCCTGGTAGTCTGAAATATCGTATCCATTATCATCATTAGGGGATTTGTACATCGGGCAAATCCAGATAACATCAATGCCTAACCCTTTAATATAATCCAGCCGCTGAATAATTCCCTGAAGATCGCCAATTCCATCTCCGTTCGAATCCTGGAAACTGCGGGGATAAATTTGATATCCAACTGCTTCTTTCCACCATACCTTTTTCATGTTAACACCCTCATTATATATAAATTTCTATTCTATAATCCTTTTGGTGCGCAAACGTTTGCATTAAGCGGCATAAAAAAAGCTGCCTGCTTAATGCATGTGCATACTACTACAGTAAGTGTAACGCTTACAATTCAATTTTTCAATACCCTAATTAAATTAGGATTTATAGAAAAAGAAAACACGCATATTAGCGGGTTTTCTCTTTATTCAAATAGTCAGAATTGAAGTGAAAGCCAATTCACAGGACCTCACCTCCTAACTATATAACGAAGGTCAATGGTAAAGGTTCTCAATATTTTCAGTTATTCAAGTGTTCAGAATAACTACACGAGTATAAAGCCCTTCTCAATATCATATAAAATTAGAGTATTGCCAATATGGGGAATGTTTTGTAACAATTTTCGCTATTTTATTACAACACTTCTTATTTTCTAACAAAACTTATGGTTTAAATCAAATTTTAATGTGTTATGGTTAAAGAAAGGAGCATGGATTCTTCTATGTGAGCCTCCCTTTGAGATGGAAGGGAAAATAAGACAAATAGAGGAAAGTAGGGGTGAGATCATGAATAGCAAAATGAACCAGTTGTTTGAGCAGCAAAAGAGTGTTCATGTGCTGTATTCCTATAATGGAATGAAGCAATACATTGAACAGGTGGTGAGCTTTATCCAAAATGGCGTTAAGGCAGGGGATTACATTATTCTTATAGAAGATGACCGTGTCTACCCAATTATACATAAAGAACTGAGCAGAAGGTTAAATGAGGAAAATTTGAAGTTTGTTCATTTTGTAAACAACTACGATTTTTATTATTCAAGTGGAAGCTACCATCCTCCTGCAATCACTGAGTATTTTACTAAAATGGTACAGCCGTATGTAGAAAGGAAAATCTCATTTCGATCTTGGGCACATGTGGAGTGGTCCAGTATGAAAGATCCGCTTCATTTGATTGAGGACTTTGAAAAAATAGTAGACGAAGCTGTTAATACACTTTCTTTCCCATTAATTTGTGCGTATGAAGGAGAGAAAATGCCAGATTTCCTCAGGACTATTTTGATGGAAACTCATCCATATGTTTTATTTGAAGATGATCTCATTATCTCCGAACAATACCAGCAAGCAGAGGATGTAAAATAACTAATCGCAAGTCTTATTCTAATGTCCTGCCTTATTTGAAATTTAACTATATAAGAAAAAGCAGCCTGGCTTGTCAGCAGATTCTGACAATACATTACTTGAATATTTTTAAATTATTTATACAGTTATGGCAAGTTCGTCACACTCGACAACTCCTTTTTCGGACTGTGCCCAATTATTCTGCAAAAACAGCCTAAAAACAAAGAAGAAGCCGCAGCACTCTCAGCTGCGGCTTCCAATATTGTCAGGCAGGCTCCATTTGAAGCTGATCCCGGTATGGTTTTAATGAATGATAAATAATGTTCTGCATGAATGCCTTATCCATGTCCGGCAAGAGCTTTTCAGCAAATGCCCAGGCATTTTCCTCAATTTTCAATGCTGTGAGCCAGCGTTCCTGCTCTGTTATGCAGGCATCAAGATGGCTGGCCAATTGCTCCAGCTCCGCATCTTCTGCATGGCCTAACTCATGAGCAAACACAACGGCAAAATAATCTAAAAAACGATCTGCAGAAGCAAACAGCTGTTGGCATTGGTTCTTAATCTCTTCTGCATAAAGGGTTACTGTATGTGTTCCCATACTGTACTTTCCGCCAGCTATACGATTTCCCGGAAAATGTTTCTCTAATTTAATGTCCGCCTGACTCCCCGATCTCTTCAATAATTCATGAACAACTAGATCCAAGCTTTCTTTATTCAATACAAACACCTTTCTCTATTTAAAGCTTATAGGCTATTATATGAGAAAAGTGTACAGAAATAAACGAATATATACCCTTTTTTTCGACGATAAAACCTAAATTCCTTAATTTTTATCCTGCAGAAGCGATTTATGGATCCAGATCGCAGCCTGTGCACCCTCTCCCATCGCAATGGTTACTTGTTCCGAATGGGCTGCCACATCGCCTGCTGCCCACACATTTTGGACACTGGTCATTTTCGAGCGCGGATCTGTCAGGATATGCTTATTTTCAAGCCGCTCTGCACCGAGCTGCTTTGCCAGGCCTGATTTTATCTCATTTCCGCCAAATGCGATAAATCCTCTATCACCTGCTATTTCTTTGCCGCTTTCCAGCCTTACACCGTAAAATTTATCATCTTCTGCGAGGACTCTATCTATTGTTTCTTCCAGATATTCAATATTTTTCTCTCTCATTTTCCCCAAAAATTCCTGATCCGGCACCTTTTTTTCATGGTTGATAAAAACAAGGTCATTTGTCCAGTAAGACAAGGTTAAGGCCATATTCGCCCCGGCATTTCCAGAGCCAAGCACAATGGTGCGTTTATCCTTCACCTCATATCCATCACAGTCTGGACAAACATAGACAGATATGCCAAGACAAGGCATCAGTTCCGGGAATGGCGGCATCCGGTCCATGACTCCTGTTGCCAGCAAAATCCGTTTGCCGGAATATTTATCGCCGCTTTCTCCTGAAACGACAAATCCTCCATCAGCCTTTTCAGCCTGCTCCACTTTTTCATGAACAAACTCCACTCCAAGGCTTTCGGCGTGCTTTTTCCCAAGCTTACGAAGTTCCGGTCCGCTCACACCATCCGGATAGCCTAAGATATTATGATAATTTTTGCATATCACCGAACGCCCATCATTGGAATCCAGCACCAGCACCTTATGTTTATACCTGCCCAGCTGAATGGCAGCCTGCAGTCCCGCAATACCTCCTCCAACAATCAGACAATCATAATTCAACATAATTCCTCCTTTTCATGCCAAAAGGCTATACATGTAAACTACCCAGAAATTCCTCTTCTAAATACAAAAAGGGGAGTCTCATCGCTGAAACTCCCCTCGAACTCACTTATTCATATGTGCAAGAAAGCCGCCAAGAAGAGTATCAAGATCTTCTTCACTTTCCTCTTCAGTTTCATCTTGCTGTTCCTGTTTTGCTTTGTCCCAATCAAAGTCAAGCAGATCATCTTCAATATCCAAATCTGCCTCCGTTATTTCATCTTCCTCTAAAGCCGCAGCTGCCGAGTCATACTGATTCACAGCAGGTCTCGGCTCCTCCTGCAGATATAGAGCTTCATCTATATCAGAAGAGCGGCTGTTTAAAGATGCCAGCAGGGATGTTGCCCGCACCGGGTCCGTAATCAGCTGATAAATGATGCTGCCGAGCAGGGCTTCTGAGTGCTCATGCTTTAGCCAGTCGCGCTGAACCTTGCTTAGCCCCTTTGGAAGGGGAATAGTGATGGTTTCCCGGTCTTTTGATTGTGAACTGCTGACTCCCTGCATCACAAATTCGGCCATTTTGCTCGAAAAATTCCTCTTTTCGGTTTCCTTGAGCTTTTGCAGATGCTTCAGAATATGATCAGGAGTGTCAGATGGTACACGAAAGGATATGGATTGTCCTCTCTTAATTTCAGAAGAGGAAGCTTTACTCATGAAAAATCACCCTAGTTGGCTTTTACAGGTTTCTTATCCTGGTCTGCCTTATCTTTATTCGTTCTTCTTGAAAAATCAGAAATCAGCTTGTAATAAGCATTTGCCATCATCCAGATGCTTTCCTTTTCATCCTCGAAGAAGTCAATGTTATAGCCATCCAAATTGTTATTTAATGTCTTCAGATAATCTTTTAGAACAATAGAACCGCCGCCAACGAAGTAGCAGATTTCCGTCTGGGAGTTTTTCTGCCAAACGTTGCGGAGCAGGCGGTACTGCTTCTTCGCCAGGTCAAGCAGGATACGGTCTGTAATATCATGCACGCTTGTGCGGCTTCCCTTAACCATAATATGATTGCGGTCATTTTTCTTTGTGATGATTTCCACGACATCTGTGCGGCTGTCGAGCTCAACACCATGCTTCGAACGGATCTCTTCCCGGATGGATTCAAGCGCTTCAGACACGCCAAGGTTGAAGCCCTGCGCTTTATCATCATCTACATTGCGGTTTTTAATGACAGCGATATCCGTAGATAATCCGCCGATATCCTGGATTAAAATACGCTTATCAATTAAATCCTTATTAATGATGTTTAAGTTGTTATCCATTACAAGGTTGATATATGCCGCAAATCCTTCAGGATAAACCTTGACTTCTTCAAACTTAATATTAACTTTTTGCCCCTGGTACTTCGGTGTTACAAGGAACTCAACCTGGTGGACAGAGCCCAGCAGCTTGGAACGGTAGCCCGCATCCTTGCCTTCCTTCACCTCGCGAAGAGGAAGTCCTGTGCCAAGTGTGTAGTTTGCATCGATCACATTACCTGACTTTTTAAAGCCAGTGGAACCCCCGTTTTGTACAGCATCCAGTGCCAAAGCAGTAAAAAGCATAACCAATGTCTGATCTTCTTCGGATTTGCTGCTGCCTGGATCCAGTTCAGTAGCATTATCGCTTTTTGTTGCCAGGTGACCTACACGGTAAATCGTATTGTTTTCCTTCAGGGCAGGGGAGTGAACTCTAATATGTATGCCTTCAAGCGGATTTTTGCTGTCAAGTTCTTCAATCCCGATAACCGGCCGGTCCTCAACATCTCTCGCTATTACATTCGGTATGTTTAATTCTGAATCCAATTTCCCAAAGATTGCTTTAATAGAATCGTTTCCTACGTCAACTGCTGCAATTCGTGAATTCGTCAAATCATTCAATCCTTTCATTCTCCATAATATAGAGCTGCTATTTTAAGAGTAATTCAGATTGAGAGATTAATCAATGAGAGGAAACAAAAAGTAATCAAAGCGTAAAAACGTAAACAAAATGTAAACATCTACCTTCATTGTATACACTTTCCGCATACATGTAAACAAAAGTGTACACATCCTTATATAACAACATGCACACCGATTTGTATACTTGTTTACATTTCTGAATACATTTGTAAACATTATTGTATACATGTAATCAAATTTGTTTACAAACGGATTTCCTTGGTGTTTTTCTTAAAATTTGATAGTTTAAGAGTTAAAATAATATCCTTATCTTCTCTAAGTAAAAAGCAGCTGAATCAGATAATATTAAAAAATTTAGAAAATATACTAAATTAATCTACTTTCTTGGTAAAAATTCCTATAAAATAGGAGTATAACAATAGGAAAAGGAGTTCAGAAAGATGCAAGGCTCCAGAATATTTATGGTTTCTCTTTTTATCATTTCCGTGTGCACTGCTGTTTTCTCAGAGGGAATCAGTGTCGAGAGCTCTCTATATATAAATGCACTGGGTATATACCTGCTGTTTGCATGCCTGTATTATCATTTGCGGATTATCAGCAGAAATGGAAATACATCGATTGATTATGGGATTAATTACAGTCTTTCCATAGGACTGTTTACAGGGCCATTAGGTCTGTTGATTTTTGAAGTCATCTACCGTTTTTGCGTCTATTTTTATAAAAAGCATACAAAAACAGAAGATCCTGATGAATTTTTCCATACGTTTTATAACATTGGTTCCTTTGTGATGAGCAACTCCATCGCATTCTATTTATTCCATCTGCTATCTCCCCTCTTTAAGGGTGTGCCATTCGGTTTTTGGGTCGTCATGCTGATGCTGATCACCGTAACCTCTTTGCTTTCGGATCTATTCCTGATTACTGTTTTTAAACTGACAGGAGATATTAAAACGAAGCAGGAAGCGATTGACTTTATCAAAACAAGAAGTGTGCTGGATATGGGGAAGATTGCCTTCACGAACGGCCTTTTGCTGTTATTCCTGAAGGAGGGAGAATGGGAAATGCTCATAAGCCTGTTTATCCTTAACTACCTTGTGAGCCGGTCGTTTCTGTCGAAATCACAGATGCTTCAGAATAAAATCGAACGTGATAAGTTTGAGCAGATGGCCTATACCGACTTTCTGACTGGTGTGTTTAACCGTGCCTATATGGATAAAAAGATGACGGAGCTTAATCAATCAGATGAAAGCATTGGTATAGTTGTAGCTGACATTGACAAATTCAAGAGGATAAATGACAGCTATAATCATGCGGTTGGCGACCAGGCAATCAGGCATTTTACCGATACTTTAAAAAGCTACCTCTCCAAAGATGATTACTTGTTCAGGAGCGGAGGAGAAGAGTTTACGATTATTATGAGATTCAGAACATATGAAGAGTGCCTGCATTTAGCCCAGAAGATACGCACAGGGGTTGAAAACAGTCCTTTTCAAGCTGATTTTAAAGAGGAGTCCATTTCTATTTCCTACACTGCATCATTTGGCCTTTTTTACTATACAGTGAACGATCTGCTGTCTATTGAAAAAGCTTATGTTTATGCAGACCAACTCCTTCTCCAGTCCAAGGAAATGGGTAAAAACAGGATATCCAGCAGGGAAGAGCCTGCCTATCCGCACAGACTAGCAGAAGCAGTTCTGACAAACGCATAAGATGTTCGCAGCCGCCTGTTTGGGCGGTTTTTTTTGGGTATAATATCTGTGTTTTTTATAAAATTAATAATACTATCATTATTCTGAAAAAATAAACTTTGAATAGATTTCCTGGGAAAATCTATTTATTTCTCCTATTAAGCCAATAATAACCACCGTTACATAAAATTTTTTTTGACAATTAGCAACTATGAAAGATATTATAGAATAGCTAAAAGGAGGATGAAACATGTCAGATTTTAATAGGCAGAAAATTGTTGAAAGTGTGCCTCAAAAAGGTTTCTTCGGACATCCTAAAGGCTTGTTCACACTTTTCTTCACGGAATTTTGGGAGCGCTTTTCTTACTATGGAATGAGAGCAATCCTTGTTTTCTATATGTACTACGAGGTTTCAAAAGGCGGATTAGGCCTCGATGAGCCAACAGCTTTAGCAATCATGTCCATTTATGGGTCATTGGTGTATATGTCTGGAATCATCGGCGGATGGATGGCTGACAGATTACTTGGAACATCCAGAGCGGTATTCTATGGCGGAATTTTAATCATGCTCGGCCATATTGCCCTTTCCATTCCTGGAAGCCTTGCTATGTTCTTTGTTTCCATGGTTCTGATTGTTTTAGGTACTGGTTTATTGAAGCCAAATGTATCGAGCGTCGTTGGGGACATTTACAGTCCTGAAGATAATCGCCGCGATGCCGGTTTCAGTATTTTCTATATGGGCATCAACCTTGGCGGATTCCTTGCGCCGTTAATTGTCGGAACAGTTGGAATGAAATATAATTTCCATCTTGGTTTCGCCATTGCAGCCGTTGGTATGTTCTTTGGCTTATTGGTGTTTATCTTTACGAAAAAGAAAAATCTTGGATTAGCGGGAACTTATATTTCTAATCCATTATCTGCAAATGAAAAGAAAACAGTTTATACAAGAATCGGCCTGGGTGCTGTTATTATTGCCATTTTAGTGGCTGTCGGCATCCCAACTGGTCTTTTAACATTTGATTCCTTTATTGCACTTGTTGGTATTCTGGGTATCGGTCTCCCAATTATCTACTTTACAATGATGTACCGCAGCCCGAAAACTACAGAAGTGGAACGTTCACGCATCATTGCGTATATTCCATTATTCATTGCGTCTGTTATGTTCTGGGCGATCCAGGAGCAAGGTTCGACAATTCTTGCGAATTATGCAGACAAGCGTACACAGCTTGACTTTATGGGACTTGATATTTCACCGGCATGGTTCCAGTCTCTTAACCCGTTATTTATTATTTTCCTGGCGCCAGTGTTTGCCTGGCTGTGGGTGAAGCTTGGCGACCGCCAGCCTTCAGTGCCGCAGAAATTCTCACTGGGTCTATTGTTTGCCGGTTTATCTTTCATTGTGATTCTGCTTCCTGCTTACCTTGGCGGAACAGATTCTCTAGTAAGCCCATTATGGCTGGTTCTCAGCTACTTCATTGTTGTTCTTGGAGAGCTTTGCTTATCACCTGTTGGACTTTCAGCCACAACCAAATTAGCGCCTGCTGCGTTCTCCGCACAAACAATGAGCCTTTGGTTCCTGTCAAATGCGGCAGCACAGGCAATCAATGCACAGATTGTTAAATTCTACACACCTGAAACTGAAATGACGTATTTCGGAGTAATTGGTGCAGTAGCGATCCTGCTATCCATCATCTTATTCTTATTGAGTCCTAAGATTCAAGGATTTATGAAGGGTGTACGTTAATAGAAAAGCCAGAAGAGTTTAGCTCTTCTGGCTTTTTTTGTGCTTGTTTCAGGGGATCTGTTTAGCCGATAAATTCGCCGATTTGGCTTAAAATTGGCTGGTAATCCGCTGTCATTATCCTCGCCATTTCTCAAGCATCGGCCCCTCTTCACCATAAACGGGGTCCATCTGAGGAACTGGAACATTTTTAATTTCGGCGAGTGCCTGTACACGGTCTGATGGGTCTCTTTTCTTCATATTCGGGCTTGTCCCGCCGGGATAGGCACCCACGACTTCAAAGTCCGGACTGCTTTCAATCTTCTTATGCCCAGTGCCTGCAGGAAGGAGGATGACGTCGCCCTGGCTGAGTTCCAGGCGCTCACCCTGGTCACCGCCGATGAGAACAGTCGCCTCTCCCGCTTTGACCCCCAATACTTCGTGAGTGTTAGAGTGATAGTGGTGGTAATCATACACTCCACCCGTCCAGCTTCCGGTCCATTGGTGTCTGTTGAAAGCAGCCTCTATTTCGCCGGGCAGTTCCTTAAAAACTGCCTTGTATATGATCACCGGGAGATTTTGGTTGTTGGGTATTTGCCCATCATCGTCCAGCAGAATGGTTTGGATCCCGCTATTCATTCAATCCGCTCCTTTCGTATCAAAAACTGCTTTGCTTAAACGTATCTCCGCCTTGGATGGTTCCGTTCTGGAATCCTTTGTGAAACCACGACTTCCTTTGTTCTGACGTGCCATGTGTAAAGCTTTCAGGCACGACATAGCCCTGCCCCCGTTTTTGAAGGGTGTCGTCCCCTACTGCCGTCGCGGCATTCAGGGCTTCTTCCAGATCGCCTTCCTCTAAATACCCCATTCCCTGGGCATGATGGGCCCAAACGCCAGAATAATAGTCGGCCTGCAATTCAAACCGGACGAGATATTTATTAAATTGTTCTTCACTCATTTTCTGGCGGAGCGGCATGATTTCCTCAGTTGTCCCCAGAAGTGTCTGCACATGGTGCCCAACCTCATGGGCGATAACATAAGCCATGGCAAAATCACCGGGTGCCTGGAATTTCCTTTGCAGTTCTTCGTAAAAGCTTAAATCGATATACAGTTTTTGGTCGCCCGGGCAATAGAAGGGTCCAACTGAAGAGGAAGCTGCCCCGCAGGCAGACTGTACGCTGCCTGAGTATAAAACAAGGGTTGGCTCTTTATACTGCAAACCCTGCTCTTCGAATAGTTCGGTCCAGACCTCTTCTGTATCCGCCAGCACAACTGAGACAAAATCAGCAAGCTCTTTTTCATGCTCTGACTCTTCATATGGCACAGTTGTACCAGAATCTGATCCGGCCATATTGCCTAACAGTTCACCCGGATCACCTCCGAGGAAGGTAAATAACAATACTATAATAATTCCGCCAAGACCTCCGCCGATCAGGGTTTTCCCCCCGCCGCCCATGCCTCTCCGGTCTTCCACATTAGAACTCGCTCTTCTGCCTTTCCACTTCATAATTCAGCCTCCTAATGAAACATCACTTTCATTAGTGTATACCCGAAATGAAGCGATTTATTAACTTATCAGATACAAAAATAAGTGCCTGCTGCTAAAACAGGCACTTTGAGTTCTATCGTTTTTTTACCGCGCCAGCCGGATCATAGAGGCTCAGGTCAATTTCAACCTCCTGCCCGAGAGCAAGCCTGGCCGCTTGAGCGCCCAGAAAAGGCCCTGCAGTGAGCCCTGAGGCTCCAAGCCCATTTGCTATGTAAAGACCTTTGAGACCCGGAATTTGGCCTATAATGGGCAGAAACCCGGGTGTATAGGGACGAAATCCCACGCGTGCTTCTGTAAACGTTCCATCCGATAATCCAGGGGCGATTGCAAGGGCTTTTTCAAAAATGTCATTCAACCCTCCTGCAGTTACTCTTAAATCGTAGCCCATGTCATCTTCATGGGTGGCACCAGCGACGATGCGGCCGCCTTCGAATGCCAGAATGTATTGATTGTTTGGCGGCATGACAACCGGCCAGCCCTCCGTATCTTCCCTTTCAAGCTGAAGATGGACGATTTGCGCTTTTTGCGGCTTCACATCCAGCTGGATTCCAAGCGGCTCAAAAAGCTCTGCTGCCCACGCTCCAGCCGCTGCAATCACACTTTCCGCTTCATATTGCTTTCCGCTGGCTCTAACAGCTGTAACCTCATCTCCCTGGCACACTAGTTCAGCAGAGTCCTGCACCACTTCTGCACCATGCTTTTCAGCTGCCCGCAGCAGGGCGTCCCTCAGTGCGCGGCCGTTGACGCGCGCCGCACCGCTTACATGTACAGAGCTATATTCCTTTGCCAGTGGCGGAAACAGCCGGGAAGTCTGTTCCGGAGACAGATGTGTAATCTCCCCCATTTCAAGAGCATCTCCGCGCCTTTTCATGGCCCGTTCTTCCATTTTTTCCAGCTTTGCAGGATCGGTATGAAGGCTGACGGCGCCTGCCTGCTGATAGCCGGTCTCTGTCTCGCCGTCTTTTTCAAGATCCCTGATCAGTGTCTGATAATAGGCCGCTCCCCCTTTGGCGAGCGCATACCACGCCTTATTCCGCCGCTGTGACAGCCAGGGGCAAATAATTCCGGCCGCTGCATCGGTTGCCTGCCCCGGATCTTTGCGGTCGATAACGGTGACTTTAGCACCTGCCTTAGCCAAATGGTAGGCAGCAGAAGCTCCCAGAATTCCTGCACCAATAACGATATGACTTTTCATAATGACTCCTTTTTGCGATCTGGTATGCCACTTATTCTACAAGAGTTTGGGGAAAGGTTCAAAAAGAGGGGCAGTTTTTTTGGTTCCTGGACGAGTGTTTTAAACTAAAAACTGCATGACAGGCGCTACACCCATCATGCAGTTTTATCAAAACGGCTTATTCGGTTCATAGGTTGGCTGCTGGTTTTGTGCCTGATACTGCTGGCTTTTGGCTGCCGCATCCTGGACGTTTTCTTCAAGAGCAAATTCGGTGTCCATTCCTTTTTTGAATTGGTCAGCCTGGTTTTGGGCTGATACGATTTGCTGTTCTTCTGTTACTTTATTCGGCTGCTTTGGCATCTCTATCTCTCCTTTAATTTAGAAGTATAGCTATAGATTTTCCAAAGCTTCAGGCACTATTCACCTTTTTACAGATCCACCTTCGTTCCAACGCCTTCAAGAATTGCTTTTTCATAAACCTCTGCTGCCACAGCGAGGTCAAAATAGGCAATCCCGACTGATTTGAAAAAGGTAATCTCTTCATCGTTTTCTCGGCCAGCAACCACTCCGGATGATAATTGTCCGATTTCGCCATGCAGGTCCGAAAAGCTCCAGATGCCTTCTGTGGCAGGAATAATAAAATCACCGGCTTCATCTTTGACTCCTTCTATGGTATCCACGACGATTTTAGAACTTCGCAGCAGCGTCTCTGTGTCGACTTCCTGCATATGCGGAAGATAGGAGCCTACCCCGTTAATATGCGTCCCCGGCTGAAGGGCCTTGCCTGAGAACACAGGCTTTTCCGAGCGGGTGCTGCAGATGACAATATCCGCCCGGGAAACAGCTTCATCCGCATTTTCCAGGATAGTCACCGCACAATTAAACTCCTTAAACTTGTCAGCAAACTCATGTGCCTTTGCAGCTGTCCGGTTGTAAAGGAAAATTTCCTCTATTTTGCGAACCTCCAAAACAGCCTGAAGCTGTTCTTCAGCCATTGCCCCGCAGCCAATAACGGCCGCAGATCTTGCCGTTTTTTTCGCGAGATGCTTAGTGGCAATTCCGCTCACGGCCCCTGTCCGGAGTCTAGTCAGGTACGAGGCATTCATGCATGCCAGGTGTTCCCCTGTTTCCGTATCACTTAATAATATGACTCCCTGAGTGGTTTTCTTGCCGATTGCAGGGTTCTCAGGAAAGATGGTGACCACCTTCACAGCCGTTTTTCCGATAGGCGGCATGGCACTCGGCATATAAAGGGCAGAAGCTTGTTTCTCCGGAAAATCAAGCACGGTTCTATGGGGATTCTGGATTTTCCCTTCCTGATTATGTACCAGAGCCTTTTCAAGATCTTTAATGGCTGATTCCATCGTATAGATGGATTTGATTTCTTTTTCAGATAATAAAAGCATGAACTCTACCTTTCTAAGCTTTATGATTGGTTTGTCCGAAGCCTGTATGGAATGAATTCTCCCCTGGCAGATCAGAATCCAGGTCCTGATTGCTGCGGTCGCGGACGGATGCAATCGCAATCAAGGAGATGGCGGCTGCAAGCATGATGTATAAGGCTACAGGGACATAGGAATTATCATAGGCATTCAACAGGGCTGTTGCCACAAGAGGAGCTGTTCCTCCTGCCAGCGCTGCCCCTATTTGATAGCCCAGGGTGATGCCGGTATAGCGGACATTCGACTTAAATATTTCAGAAAACATCGTTCCAAGGACAGCGGTGATTGGTGCCCAGATGATGCCGAGACCCAATATGGTGGCCACAACCAGCAGAACGGCCGAACCCTGGTGAACTAGCCAGAAGTACGGAAAGGCATAAAGCATCATCAGAACCGTTCCGCCGACATAAAGCTTTTTTCGGCCAATTTTGTCAGACAGTTTTCCCATGATTGGAATTAGTATTGTTGTAATAATGGTTGCAATCGTAACGGCATTCAATGTGACGGTGCGCGAGAAGCCAAGCTGTGTTGTCGCATAGGAAACAATAAAGGTCCCGAAGATGTAAAATGGCGCTGTCTCCACCACTTTTGCGCCGACAGCAATCAATACTTCCTTCCAATGGCTGCGCATCGTTTCCACAAATGGAATCTTGGCGATTTCCCCTTTTTCCTGAGCCTTTTTAAAGGATGGTGTCTCATCAATGCCTTTGCGGATCCATAAGCCAAAAAAGACAAGCAGGGCACTCAGAATGAACGGTACGCGCCATCCCCATGATAAAAAAGCTTCCTCCGGCAATAATGTCATGATGGATAAAGCGAGTGTTCCGAGGAGCATTCCGATAGTGACACCCATTTGCGGAATGCTTCCAAAAAAGCCGCGCCGATTTTTTGGAGCATATTCAACAGCAAGCAGCAGTGCACCGCCCCATTCTCCTCCGAGTCCAATTCCTTGTATTAAGCGTAAAAGAATCAGCAGAATCGGTGCTGCCGCGCCTATATTGTCGTATGTAGGCAAAAAGCCCATGAGGACTGTTGCACCGCCCATAAGGGACAGTGTGAGGACAAGTGTCTTCTTTCTGCCGATTTTATCCCCTATGTGGCTGAAAATAACCCCGCCAAGCGGACGGATGAAGAAAGCAAGTGCGAAAGAGGCATACGCCAGCATCAAACCGACAGCCGGATCATCACTGTGAAAAAACATTTGATTAAATACAAGTGCAGCAACCGTTCCGTATAAAAAGTAATCAAACCATTCGATGGAACTTCCGATCAGGCTTGCAATCAGGACTTTCTTTTCTAATTTCTTTTCCATTCCATTTCCCCCTCTCTTAACTGTAAAAATGTACAAGTTCATCATAGTTTATATTATTTTGATATTTCAATATATTTTTAAAATTGGGTAATAAATAGAACTTATTTACCTGTCCAATCCCTAAGGTGAAAGTATGGGAATGTTTTTGTTATAATCATAATACTTAGATGGAATTTGACTTTAACTGGAGTGAACATGTTGAATACTAAAAAAGCACTGCCTCTTTTATTCGCCGTTATGTTTCTTGTGATGGTGGGGTTTGGAATCATTATTCCTGTCATCCCCTTTTATGCGGAAGAATTAGGGGCATCACCCACTGAACTGGGCCTGTTAATGGCCGTTTATTCGCTGATGCAGCTGCTGTTTGCGCCTATGTGGGGGCGCGTTTCCGATAAGATCGGACGCAAGCCTGTTATTATGATCGGCATTTTTGGGCTTGGATTGTCTTTTTTTATGATGGCCCTGTCCACTGAGCTGTGGATGCTGTTTGCAGCCAGAATTATCGGCGGCTTTCTGTCGTCTGCCAATATGCCGACTGTCATGGCCTATGTAGCGGATATTACATCTGAAGAAGACCGCGGAAAAGGGATGGGCATCATTGGTGCTGCAGTGGGCTTAGGCTTTATTTTCGGCCCGGCGATCGGCGGCATCTTTTCCCGGGAAAGTTTGAACCTTCCTTTCTACGCGGCAGGAACATCTTCGTTTATCACATTCTTCCTTGTCATGCTTGTGCTGAAGGAGTCTCTGTCACCGGAGCAGCGCAGCAAGGGAACGGCTAAGCGTCCGGGTCTGATGACCGCTTTAAGAGGAAACACCGGCATTTTGTTTATCCTTCAGCTGTTTGTTTCACTGTCACTGGCAGGACTGGAAGCAACCTTCGCTTATTTTGCGGCTGAAAAAGCCGGCCTTGGCACCGTTGAGCTGGGCTATATCTTTATGATTATGGGATTTGGAGGAGCCCTTGTGCAGGGCGGTCTGGTAGGACGAATGACGAAAAAGTATGGAGAAGGGGCTGTGATTCAGCTGGGGATCATCGTCTCCGCCATTGGCTTTGGACTGATTCTCCTGGTTGACAGTTTTACGACTGCAGCGATTTTCCTGACGATTTTCGGCATAGGGAACGGATTTATCCGTCCGAGTGTTTCTTCCCTGCTGACAAAGACATCTCAAACTGGACACGGCAGCACGACCGGCCTGCTGTCATCATTCGATTCCCTGGGACGCATTATCGGCCCTCCGCTCGGAGGATGGCTGTTCACCATCAGCATCGGTGCTCCGTACCTGACGGGAATTCTGCTTTCCGGTTTGGCATTCATAATGTATCGTGTTTATTCTGCCAAGGTAAACAGAACCCGTTCGATTACACCTTAAAAAAAGGAGGCTCATTTTGTAACGGGTTCTGTTTTGAAGTACAAAATATAAAAAAGCATCAAAAAAGGGATATCAAATCGCAATGATTTGGTAATCCCTTTTTTCATTGATATTACTGGTTTTTTGTTAAAATAACGGTCTAATTCGCACCCATATTCGTACCTTGAATTTCAGTATTACAGAACTTTCTGTAATACGAAAATCGCCTTACTGTTTTCTATCCTATTTCATTGTTAAAAAAAATTAGAAACTCATTTATTTTCAGTAAATCAGTTCAGTAGTCCGGGATATGGTAAAATTAGATTGAACGTTCTTTAACTAACGAAGCAGTTTAGTTCAATAACTGTAATGAATATATGTATAAAGCTGTAAGGAAGGAGAGTATGTAGTGGAATATAATTTAGCTGTAAATATTCCAAGTTATACAAATATTGATTCAACCTTTCCAAAGCCAGTTAATGAAAATTACAATTATTGGCTTGCTTTAATAGAACACTTCTTAACGATATCAGATACTATCGAGATTCATTGTTGGAACGAGGAAACAGATACTATTGATGAAATTAATTCTTTATATAAAGAGGAATTTGAAGTAGGTATAGAAGAGAATCTAACAATTTTTAAAGGTACTATATCCAAATTACTAATAGATTATCTATTGAATAAAAGTATAAATAATAACGGTGACCTAAAGTGGTTCACACTCAATTTAGAGAGATTGAGGCTGCCTGTGTTTCATTCAGGACATTGGGGTACAGAATTATTTATACCTAATATTACTAAGGAGGATATTACCTTCATTAAAAGTGTAACACCCAAAGAAACAAACTTTCTGGAATATTAAATAACAGCCTTATTCAACTAAACCAGCTAATAGTTTGTCAACATTTTTCAATAAAATGATTAATAACGTCATGATATACTAAAAATGTTCATGCCAAATAACCTTCCTCTATGTCTTATTTGGAAGGTTTTGTTGTATTTAGTTAGATATAGTTTTTAATCTGTATCTTGGAAAATAGTTCTGCTTTTTAGTAAGGCAAAAATCCAATGTAAGAGCTTATTAACACATGCAATAACTGCTACTCTAAAGGGTTTTCCTTCTTCCCGTTTCTTATCGTAAAACTCCCTTAATTTTTTATTGCGTGCGATGATTTCATCAGTTGTTTTCTTTTTACGAGCATCACGAATACCACTTTGAACAGCCATATACAAGGCATGACGAAGCCTGCTAGAACCTCGTTTGGTAATTCGATTTACTGATGCGGTAAACTTACCAGAAGAGAAAACACTAGGATCCACTCCAGCGAATGCAACGAGCTTTTTGGCATCATTGAACCGATCTATCTCACCAATTTCGGAAATAATCGTGGCGGCGATTTTCTCTCCAATTCCAGGGATAGACTGAAGTATATGATATTCTTCAATTTCTTTAGCGAGGGCATCTATTTCAACTGCAATTTTAGATAGATGCTCTTGGTATTGAAGAACGATCTTGACTAATAACTCTAGATTAAAAATATTACTCTGGTAGAGGTTGTTTTGAAACGGATTACGAAGGGCTGCTTCCCTTAATTTTTTAGCCTTTTCGTTTGCCCATGCATCTGAACGACTCATACATAGCGAAGCTATTTTCTCTGTTATTTCTCTTTCACTCACACTTAACACTACTTCTGAAGTAGGAAATGCTAATAATGTAAGCAATGAGACTTTGGAATATAAACTTCCAAAAACTCCTCTATATTCAGGAAATACCTGATCCAAAAGGGTATGCAGCTGTATTTTCGTCTGTGCTGATACTTCGGCAATACTTTCTTGTTGTCTTGTTAGATTACGAAGATTTAAAAGTTGAATTCCTCTTTTTTTATAAGGCTCTAACTCTTCTTTATAAAACAGCTCGCAAAGGTGGTAAGCATCAATTGCATCTGTTTTTACCTTCCGCAAACTCGAACTTTTGGCTCGATGGGAGATAAGAGGATTGACAACAATATAAACAAAACTTTGCTCCTCAAGAAATTGAATTACAGGAAAATGGTAATGTCCTGTTGATTCTAAAACCACCGTTGGCTGATGACTACCAGCTGAACTTTCTACTTCATGAAGGAACTCTAATAAACTACCTAAACCATCGGTATTGTGCTTGATACTAAAGCTCTTCCGATACGGTTTGCCTTTGTCTAAAAATGCTTGAACCTGACTCTCTCCTTTTGATACATCCAGGCCAATGACTGGATTCATGCTTTTCTCCTCCTAAAACTCAATTTGTCGGTATCCCCTAAGGCTTCTTGTAATGTCATAGGTTCGCTTGTTAAACGGGATCTTTGTCCCAACCAGCCTGAAACATGTTTATACAAGTAGGGGGTGAACAGTTTAGTTGACGGGATTTAACCCACGGGTGCGACGTTCTACCCCGACTACCGTTATATAATAAGACCCAAAATTAAAAGGTCAACCAGAAATATCTGGCTAACCTTATATTACGAACGGGTGCTTATGTTGAATAAGTAAAAATTACAAAAAGCTCGGGATCTCCGAGCTTTTTTTACATTTAATGTGTTTTTAGGGTTGTTAAATCATATACGATTTGAAATACCTTTTCCTATGCGACTTACGGTTTTGTACTCGAAAACAGAACCCATTACTCATTTTGCCTCCTTTTTCTACTTTTGCAGGATCACCTGGATGACATGTCCCGTGCCTGTATGGCCTTTTCCTTCTACTCTTTCCTGTTCGCCGTAAAAGAAATGGAGGACTTTATAGTTCTTAATCCATTGGAGAATATCTGCCGGATCATAGACCATATCCACACTTTTTGGCCCGCCTGTTCCATAGTGGAGCTGATCCTCTGAATAGACCTCAAGCATCACAATTCCACCCGGCTTGACAACGGAAACCAGCTTATCAAATACAGTTTTTTGGTCTTTTTTCAAAAAATGGCCGAAAACCATAACCGAAGCGTCATATTCACCGGATGGCACAGAATCATGAATCAGATCCTTCTGCCCTGTTTCCACTCTGACTTGATGGCGCCCAGCCAGCTGCTGTGTTTTGTCTAACCCGCTTTGCGTATAATCCCATGCTGTTACATCATGCCCCTGCCTGGCAAGGAACACAGCATTTCGGCCCTCCCCCTCGGCAAAGGCAACAACTCTTTTGTGCCCTTTAAGCCGCCATGCCTGCTCCCTGATGAATTCATTGGGTTCTTCACCATATAAATAGCCTTCCTGAGAAAACTTTTCTTCCCATAGATTTGCCAATCTAACCACTCCTTCCCCATAAGGTATTCTAGGGGAGGTTCTGGAAATCCTATTGTATAATGGAAAAAATGCGCAAGAGGAGGATAATGATGAAAGAGCTGAGAGAAATGGAAGAGGTGCAGCAATTTATTCATAGCACGGAGCTGGGCCTTATTTATGTGCTGCATGACAGCTGAAGCGTCTGCCATGGCCTGCTTCCTCAGGTTGAGGAAGTGTTAAAGGATTACCCCCGTATCGAAGCACGGCTTGTAAATGCAGGCAAGGTAACCGAAATTGCCGGGTATCTGATGGCCTTTACAGTGCCTGTGATTGCCTTATATCTGGATGGAAGAGAAGTATTAAGGGAAGCACGGTTCATTCCGGTCGAGAAGCTTCGTGATGATTTAAAGAGGATCTATGAGGGCGTTTTTGATGTATAAAACAAGGACTGGCGGTGCTTTGCCGCCGGTTTTTTTGACTATTCAGCTGCGAGTTTTAGAAAATCAACAATGCATAAATACAATAACTTAATAGATTTGCTGTAAATTAGAATAATATTTTCTCCCCCATTAAATAACCCCAAATTTTATTGTTATAAATACCTACTAACGCTTCCAATAATCCATCAATTTATCGAATTCTAATCCTTTTAGCCCAGATTTAACACTTAAATCGCCTTTTAATTTCCCCAATTAACAGAATCTTCTTTCTTCTTTATACTTTTCAATAGAACGTCCTTACAAACTATGAATCAAGTATTTAAGGAGGTTGGCTCTTGTTTATTTTAAAGCAGTTTAATAGGGTCATTTCCAAGCTGCTTTAACGGAAACCACTATACTTTTAAAGAGGAGAATGGACACGAATGGGAGATTTCAAGTTTAAAAAGTATTTAACCGCTGCCATGGCTGCGGCTATGCTGGCTGTTCCGCCCCTGCAGGCTTCGGCGGATGATTCCGGGAAAGGCATCCTGAAAGGGGCTGATGGCAAAGCGTCCATAGCTGATCTGCAAGGGATGAATGCCAAAGCAAGTAAAGGCAGGCATGTCATCACTCTTATTACAGGTGATGTCGTAACTGTAACTGAATTCGCAGATGGAAAGAATATCATCCATGTTGAACCAGCGGACCCTTCCGCCAGTGGAGCACGTATTTTAACAGCCAACAAAGAAACGTATGTCATTCCTGACAAGGCTATGCCTTATCTGGCTTCCGGATTTTTGGACCAGGACTTGTTCAATATCACAGCTTTAATCAAAGATGGCTATGATGACGAGAATCAGAAGGAATTGCCTGTCATCATTCAATATTCCGAGTCCAAGGCCCGTTCAGCTGCTGCTATTAAAGCCCCAAAAGGCTCAAAGAAAACCCATGTCCTTGAAAGTATAGATAGTGTTGCAGTCTCCGCTGATAAGAAAGAAACAAAGGAATTTTGGGCAGAAATCACCAGCAATACTGCTAAAAAAACGAAGGCTGCACTGGCTCCAGGCATTGAAAAAATCTGGCTGGATGGCCGGGTCGAAGCGTCTCTTGAACAAAGTATCCCACAGATCGGAGCCCCTTCCGCTTGGGAATCCGGCTATGACGGAACTGGTGTAAAGGTGGCTGTTCTGGATACCGGGATTGATTCAGGGCATCCGGACATTTCAGGCCAGCTGGATGAAGCAGTAAGCTTTGTGCCAGGAGAGGAAGTAACCGACAGACATGCACACGGAACCCATGTGGCTTCCACAGTACTTGGCACCGGGGAAGCATCAGAAGGACGGAATAAGGGTGTGGCACCTGGCGCACGTCTTCTTGCAGGAAAAGTACTTAGTGATGAAGGCTTTGGCCAGGATTCATGGATTATCGATGGAATGGAATGGGCTGCTGAAAATGCAAAAGTCGTCAATATGAGCCTGGGCAGTTCTGAACCAAGCGATGGAACAGACCCGATGGCTCAAGCTGTAAGCAATCTTAGTAAAGAAACAGGGTCCCTATTTGTAATTGCTGCCGGGAACACTGGCAGTGAAGGAATCGGCTCACCAGGGGCTGCTGAGGACGCTCTAACTGTTGGAGCCGTGGACAAGTCCGACAATCTTGCCTGGTTCTCGTCTAAAGGGCCCAGCTTTGGAAGCTCAGGATTAAAACCTGATCTTACTGCTCCCGGAGTAGGAATCCTGGCTGCACGTTCTCAATATACGAACCAGGGAAGCGGCTCTTACATGAGCATGAATGGCACCTCAATGGCAACACCTCATGTTGCCGGTGCTGCAGCCCTTCTCGCTCAGCGCCACCCTGACTGGACCGGGGAACAGCTTAAGGAAGCTCTGATGAGCACGACCAAAAAGCTTGAACACATTAAGCCTTTTGAAGGAGGCACAGGCCGTCTGGATGCTGTGGCCGCACTTGGCTATGTAAGGGCAACGGGGTCTCTTGACTTTGGCTTCTATGACTGGCCTCATGAGAATGATGCTCCGGCTGAGAAGACCATTACGTATACCAATGATGGCGATCAGGATGTAACATTGAATCTGTCAGTGTCTGTCAAAGATGCCAATGACACTGATGCACCTTCTGGAATGGTAAAGCTATCAGCTGAAAAAGTGACTGTTCCAACAAAAGGAAGAGCAGATGTCACCGTTACACTTGACCCTAATGCAGGTGATTTTGGCACCCGATATCAGGGGCATATTAGCGCTTCATCAGAGGGAGAAAGCATTGTCCATACTTCACTGGGCATGATCAAAGAAGATGAAAGATACCCGCTGACCATTAAGGCAATCGACCGTGACGGGGAAGCTGCCTCTGCCTACTTCTACCTTTTAGGACCAACAGGTGAACCTCAGTTCATGTCAGTGGATGGCACGAAGGAGCTGCGGCTGCCGGAAGGAACGTATTCAGTTATGTCGATGATGGATGTTGACGCAGATACAGATCATGCAGGGGTAGCACTAGTAGGCGACCCGGAAATTAACCTTGATGGCCCACAGACCGTTATGCTGGATGCCCGCAAGGCCAATGAAATTACGGTGGATGTTCCGAAAGAGACCGAAGCAAATTACCGGAAACTGGAGTATTACCGGAGCATTAATGGAAACCAGGTGAATGACATTTACATTATGCCGGCAGTGGTGGATAAAATGTACGCTGCCCCTACTGAGAAAGTAGACACTGGTGAATTCACGCAAGCTACACGCTGGCGTCTGGCAGAACCACTGCTGACCATTAATTTCAAGGGCAAAGAATTAGATGATATCCCGCAGGCTGGCAGCACTCTTATGAACGGGAAGTACAATCTGGAAGCTGTCTATGCTGGAAATGGATCGCCGGAGGATTATGAAAAACTTGATGTTAAAGGCAAAGCTGCCATTGTCCTGCGCAGTGATGAATTAACAGGATCCGAACGTGCTGCAGCAGCTCTGGCAGCAGGAGCAAAGCTATTAATTACTGTTAATGACAGACCGCAGGAGCTTAGTGAATGGACAGGAGTAGAAAATGAAGATTTTTCACTTTCCGATAGCCCTCTTTCTGTGGCCGGAGTCAGCGGAAATGAAGGACAGGAACTGATCGAAGCGGCCAAGGCCGGGGGATTGACCTTAAACGTCGAGGGTACTCCTGATTCGGACTACTTATATGACCTGGTGGATATGCATCATCACGCAGTTCCTCAAAAAGTGAACTATTCGCCAAAAACGAAGGACCTAGTCAAAATCAACTCTGAATATAAATCAGATCGCCCTGCACCTGGTGCCGAGTTCCGCTACGATATCCTCGAGCACAGCTTTGCCGGAGTGGGATTCCTGCAAAGACTCTCACTCCCATCCGCCAGAACAGAGTGGGTATCAGCGCAAAAAGGCACATCCTGGTACCATCAGGCTGGTGTTCTTGATGCCCAATGGGAAGTAAGACAGCCAAAAGTGGAATACAAACCAGGTCAAACGCTGAATGAAGAGTGGTTTTCACCAGTGGTCCGCCCTCGTTTTGGTGCTGGCTTTTGGGCTCCATATCGTTCAGGCAATAATCTGATATTAAATGTTCCTGCCTGGGCTGACTCAGGAGCTGGCCATACAGGTGCCGACATGAATTACCCTGGTGATCAGACATTAAAGCTATATCAGGGGGATACACTGGTTAGAGAAGGAAAGGGACAGGCTCTCTACCTATTTAATGAATTTCCGGCAGAGAAAACCCAGTACAAACTCATAAGTGATGCAGCCCGCGATGCAGAGCGCTGGAACACATCAGTACGTACACATACGGAGTGGACATTCTGGTCCCAGCAGCAGGGAGAATACCAGACGGCACTTCCGCTGATTTCTCTTGATTATAAAGTGGATACAGACATGGCCGGCAACTCCAAGGCCGGTAAGAAGATTAAGCTTGATTTATCAGCTGTTCAAATAGCCGATGCTCCGGAAAATGGCAAAATAAAAGGTGCCAGCCTGGAAGTGTCTTTTGATGAAGGGAAGACATGGGAAGCGGCAAAGTTAGTTTCTACGGGCAATAGCTGGACTGCCGAAATCAAACACCCAAATAAGAAAGGAAGCACTGTCTCCCTGCGTGCCAGTGCATGGGATGATGCAGGCAATCGTGTAACTCAGGAGATTATCAAGGCTTATGGATTAAAATAATGAAGCTCTTGTTAAGAGCGGATTGCGTAACAGAGAAGGTGTGAACCAGGCAGTCAATGCCTGGTTCACTTTTTTAATAGACTTCGTCAAACTTCGCAACCCGCCAGGGCAGCTTTGGAGGATTCAGCGAGTCTCTCCTTATGCTTTTAGTAAACCCTATACCCTATAATGGCTTGTCATTTCGGACAATGACCTTGCCAAAGAGTTGAGTTTCCCCCCAATTTTATCCGTTTTCTCCATTTGTCCTGTTTGAATGACGCTGGCCGCAAGCATTTCTTCTGCACTGGCCAATGTTTCCTGTGAAACAGAGGAGAACTGTTCAGCACCCTGTTCAAGCTGCGGCAGCGTTTCTTCCAGGCCATTCAGCTCCTTTTGCATGGTTTGGAGTTTGCCGCTTACATTAGAAATCTCATTCATCAGCTCGTTCAATGATAGTTTGGATTGTCCCGCCATCTCAAGATTGCCTTTGATCTCCGTATGGAGCCGGTCAAATTCCTCTGAAGCTCTGAGAGTTATATTCTCCATACTTCTTATTCCCTGAGTGATATTTTCTGCAGTGCCTGCAGATTGCTCTGCCAGTTTACGGACTTCTCCTGCGACCACGGCAAAGCCTTTCCCTGCCTCTCCTGCACGGGCAGCCTCAATGGAAGCATTTAAGGATAACAGCCTTGTTTGTTCAGCAATCCCTTTTACCATTCCGACAAGATTTGTAATCGATAGGGAATGTTCTTTAACCTCTTTTATTGTCAGGGTCAATTTTTCAAACTTTGACCCAAAGGAATGAATGGCAGCGATTAAATCAGTGATGCTGTTCCCTCCGCGCAAGGCAGAATCATTCATAACCTCTGAGCTGCGGTGTACACTCTGCATATGCAGAAACATATCTTCAAACCTATCATTCATTTCTTTGAAACTGGCCGCACTTTTTTCAGAACTGGCTGCTGTTTGCTCTGCTCCCAACTTCACGAGGTGAATGGCTGATTCCAGCTGCTGCCCGCTTTCAAGAGCACTGAAGGAAGACCCTTTCAGCTCATTGCCTGTACTCTCCAGCTCCTTCGTTGTGCCGGTCAGCTCCCGCAGCAGGCTCCTCATTTGTTCAATCATGCTGTTATAACTTTTCTGGAGAGAAGCAATTTCAGGAATTTCTGTATGAATTTCAAGCGGATTTTGCAGGTTACCTTCCCGGACCTCCCGCATGGTGTTTCTTAAAAGGTTCAAAGGCTTCGTTATTTTTCTGACAAAAAGGCTGATAATAGCTGAAGCAGACAATAAACTGACCACAATCGCTGCAATCATAAAATAACCGATCGCATGCACATCAGACATATACGCCTTTGCAGGGATGAGAACTACATAGACGCCGCTAATTTCCTTCATCTCCTGAAAGGCTGCTGTATAATCTGTCCCGTTCATCTCAATATGTATGACGCCATTTTTCATTGCGCTGATATTATTGATCATATCCCTTGAAAAAGCGGCATCCGTTTTGCTGCTGACCTTAAAAGGCTTAATCCTATTATCTGCAAGATAGAAGAAATCGGAATCTATCCCATCCGAGTGCAGCTTTTTCTGCTGAGCACGGACACCGGCCTCAAGCTGCTGCTTAAAGTACGCATCATCACTGACATACACAAACTTTAAGTTTTCCGCTATGTATCCCATTAGTTCTGCTTCTCTTGCCAATCTATCCTCAATTGTTTTGATTGCCATGTCCTTTGTTTTAAGATAGGAACTAATTCCGACTGCCGATATCGATAGCAGCAACAAGGTAAAAAACAATACCAATAATCTTTTTCCCAGGTTCAGCTTATGGCTGCAGGCTGCCGCAAAGTTGTCCAGCTGCTTCTTCATTTCTACAAAACCCCCAAAATATCATACTAATGACCTATAAGGAAATTATACAGACCGAATGTAAATTAAATGTAAAGATTGGATGAAAAGTAATGTTTTGTAAATTTACAAAGGAACGTAAAGTAGGCTGTTTTAATATATTGGTTAAATCCGAGGCTTTATTTTAAAGAACGGAGGAAGAAGATGACCAATTTTCAATATTTCACGGGTACTATCGTGCAAATCTCTGATTTTAACGGGGAAGGCTGCCTTAAGATGATTTCTGCTGATAACGGAATGGGAGGAACGGTTAATTTCATCGTATCTCCTTCCACGTATGTTTTAGACCAGACCATGCTGTCTACAGGGGACATCATTACCGGATATTATGACGGCAATGCTCCTGTTCCGCTGATCTATCCTCCTCAATACCGGGCGCTGGTGATGGTAAAACATACTTCTCAACAAAATGTGAAAACGGACTTCTTTAATAGCCAGCTAATCAGCAGCGATGGACAGCTGCAATTAAACATCTCACCGTATACCCGGATGGTGCTGACGAATGGGCAGGCCTTTACCGGCAGCCCCGCCAACAGAGACCTGGTTGTGACCTATGGTCCGTCTACCAAAAGTATACCTGCCCAGACTACGCCGTATAAGATTGTTGTATTGTGTTTACCGTCCGCATAGAAATAGCCCCAATCTGTTAAGTGATGGGGGCTTTGGCTGGTTTTGGACAAGGGCGGGTCCGGACTCTGACTCGCGCTTCCTGCTTTTTGTGTCTGAAGTTGGCCTCGGTTCAGACTCTAACTCGCGCTTTCCTGCTTTTTGTGTCTGAAGTTGGCCTCTGTTCAGACTCTGACTCGCGCTTTCCTGCTTTTTGTGTCCGAAGTTGGCCTCGGTTCAGACTCTAACTCGCGTTTTCTGCTTTTTGTGTCTGAAGTTGGCCTCTGTTCAGACTCTAACTCGCGCTTTCCTGCTTTTTGTGTCCGAAGTTGGCCTCGGTTCAGACTCTAACTCGCGCTTTCCTGCTTTTTGTGTCTGAAGTTGGCCTCGGTTCAGACTCTAACCAAGTCTTCCCTGCGCTTTCAGTCCGAATCACACCATCTCAAACCCAACCACCTTTATTACTCATCATCCACTTCGCCGTCGCCAATTTCATCCTCTTCTTCCACATCTTCAACCTGTTCGCCTTCCTCAGGCTTTTCATCGTTTCCGCAGCCCGTTAACGTTACGAAAGATAGAGATAGAAAAAGCATCAATAAGTATTTTTTCATATAGATAACCTCCTTTCGCTTAGTTTTTCAAAAAGACAAATCATATATGTATTGTTAATAATTTACATAACTTCCTTCCTATTGAATATTTGCAGCTGGATAGGAAAACACTTGTATAAAGCTGCATTTTACTTTTTATGTAAATTAAAGGATGTGCCAAAATGGATTTTTTACAGAGTCAGCACTCACTTTCTGCCATGGAGTGGGGACTCAGGGCTGTCATCGCTTATTTCTTCTTAGTCATTGTCGCCAAAGTGCTGGGGCAGCGTGCCATTTCCCAATTAAGACTCCTTGATTTAGTAATGGCTTTAGTGATTGGCAATATTATTGCCCACCCCTTATCAGATGAGGAGCTGGGACTAAAGGGTTCAATTGTTACAACCATTGTACTTGTCGTTCTTTACCTGATCAGTTTATTCAGCATCCTGAAATGGCCAGCGGTTAGAAGAATGGTAAACAGCAAGCCCATTCCCCTCGTACAGAATGGAGAAATCATCTATAAGGGCTTAAATAAAGCAAGGATTTCCATTGATGTGCTGCTGGAGGAATTACGCGAGAAAAAAGTAGAAGATGTAAAAAAGGTGGCGCTTGCTCTATGGGAAGCAAACGGAAGCATTTCCTTCTTTTTGGATCCCAAATATGAACCTATTACACCTGCTTTCCTGCAAAGAGATGCAGAACCATTCGATATGCCAAGAACCATTATTAAGGAAGGCAAAGTGGATAAAAAAGTGCTGCAAACCATACAAAAGGACGAAAGATGGCTAATCTCCCATTTAGAACGTTTCTATCAGACAGAAATTAATAATGTTCTGTTAGCTACCATGGACAGCAAAGGAACCTTGAAGATATTTTTATATCACTAATTTGACTAAAAGGAGTGATGGCAGTGCGTTCTAAAGAGCTGACGGTCTCTGAAGTCTCGAATATCTGGTCTTCTTATTTAAAAAACAGCATGGAGCTGCAGTTTTTTACTTATTTTTTTCAAACAGCACAGGATCGCAAAGTCAGAAAGATTGTTGGAAGGCTGCTGCATCAGTCCGCGAAAAACCTAAAGCAGCTTCAGGATTTTTTTCATAAAGAGAGCATGTCCGTGCCCATCGGTTTCAAGGATGAGGATATAAATATAAAGGCCGGAAAAGTATTCTCCGATCATTTCATTTTACTTATATGCCACGATATTACCCAGCTGTCATTGAGTACATATCCAAGCGCCCTGTGTGAAAGCACCCGTAAAGATATCCGGGATTATTTTGAGATCACACTTAAGTTCACGTTAAAGATCCAAAATGAAATTGTTGATTTGATGTTATCCAAGGGCATTTACCCAAAGCTGCCCAAAATCAAGCTTGATGACCGGATTGATTTTGCCTGGAGCATTAAATATCTCAATGGGTTTAAGGGCGGATCACGTGCGCTTAATGCTCCTGAAATTGCGAATCTATCCAGATTGGTTCATAGGGCACAATTCTCGAGAAAGGTCTTTGCGGCCTTCAGCCAAATTTCTCAAAGAAAGGAAATGAAGGATCATTTCAGCAAAGGAAGGGCTTTGATGGAGGACGTGCTGCGATCCCTTCAGGAAGTAATGGACAAGGAATATATTCCGGTTTCCTCTGCCAGGGAGCTTACCCGCTTTGACGTGGACCTTCCTCCTTTTTCAGAGAAAATGATGCTGTTCTTTGTGAACACCTGTATCGGCATCTTCTGCTTCACCATGATCAGCCAGGCCATGACCTCCAGCCTAAGATCCGATATAATCATAAAACTGCTTGGCATCAGCAAAAATATGTCCCTTTATTATGGAAAAGGCCTCCTCATCGCTATAAAGGAAAAGTGGCTTGAACAGCCGCCGCAGGCTGCGGGGAGATAGATTTTCACATTTCTGTCACAGCTCTCTCAAAACCACCCTGTCCTTCTGACCCCTTCATCCATACATAGAAGGTGAAAGGGTGGTGCAGTTTTATGAATTTGAAATCAGGCAGAGTCGAGCAGTTTGAACAGTTTTCTCAGTTTAAAGATCTTCAGGAGTTTAATGCCCATTTGGAAATGTGGCTTGCGGTGCATAAATACAAGTTTTCCAAGGGTGAGCTGGCTGGCTTAAAGAGGCTGGTTCGTTTTGCTGCGAAAATCCCGGGGGTATCTAATGCCAAGATTGGCACTGTTTTAAAAGCGATTCACGAAGAATATAACGGCAATGGCATTTCCCGCTCCACTTTTAAAAGAATGATTGCCAAGGCTGCAAACCTTGGTATTTTTACCGTGCATGAAACAGAGAGAAAAAACGGTTCCCAGTCCAGCAACTTGTATGTTTTTAATCGTTTTCCCAAGAGTGAACCACCTAAGCAGGAAATAATGCACCCCCTAAATAAAACTATCAATCTTTCTAAAACTAATAAAAATCAAAAGATAACTAAACGTAACGAAACCGTCCTCGATCACACTTTTACTAGTGACCGTGTACCACAATCATTTAGCAGCATAGTAAAATACTTTTTTCCGGAAGCCAAGCAGATTGAGGAGTTTTGGAAAATGACAGCCATTGCAGCCTATAGAAATAATTGTGAGTTGAACACGATTTCAGAAATAGCCATCCATTCCTTTAAACAGCTGATTCGAAACATGAAAACCAGCGCCATTGCTAAGCCCGCTGCTTATTTCTACGGAATCCTTAATAAGAAATTTGAAGAACAATACTTTGAAGAACTGCATGAAATGGGGTTTCCGGCTGAGGACAATGCCTTTTCACTAGATTTTTTTTACAAAAAGTAGCTAACTGCCCCTTTGCTGGGAGTTAGACTCCCTAACTTCAGACTTAGAACCCTTAACTCCGGACTCAGGGGGCTTAAATGGCCGATTTACGACTTTTACTGGATTCGTAAAAAATGGGCTGTCAGGCTATGTTTGAGCTACCCGGGAATACACAGAGAGCGCGCTTTCCTTGAAGGGACATTTCATGGAGAGTTTTGAACAGCTGGCAGCACAATATGAACCTATGATTCATGACATTATGCATAGATTGAGCATCTATAAGAACACTGAGGAATTCCACCAGCTGGGTTTAATCACACTTTGGCAGGCATGGAAAAATCATGATGATGCAAAAGGGACTTTCCTTTCCTACGCTTACAGTATGGTAAAAGGAAAAATGATGACGGAATTAACCAGGCAAACAAACCAGATCGACCGATATATCTATCCGGAAGCTGACTTCTGGGAATTCATCGAAGACACCTCACCAGCCCCCAGTCCAGAGCTCACACAAGAACTTTACAAAAAATGCGGACTGTTATCTGAAAATCAAATGAAATGGCTCCAATATACTTTACATGATGGGCTATCAGTCAGGGAAATTGCTGAAAAGGAAGGAGTCTCCCTGTCTGCAGTCAAAAACTGGCGGCAAGGTGCACGTGAGAAGCTGAAGAAAATTTTGCAGATTAATTGAAATTCACCCTGTCCTTTTCGCCCTCCAAAATGTATATAAAAGGTGAAAGGAGGTGTTTTAAATGGCACAAGCAATTATCACCGATTCCAAACTTCGCCTGGTATTTGAAACAGGCCTTAACGGGCAAGGCAAGCCGGTTTACAAATCAAAAACCTACAGCGGCGTAAAGCAATCTGCTACAGCAGACCAGCTTTTCACGGTTGGACAGGCAATCGCCGGCCTAAGCAGCTATCCTCTAGCTGAAATCAACAGAAATGACAGCTTTGATATCTTAGGCTAATGGCTGATGAAACTAAACAAAACAGGAGGTGAAGAAAATGGCTAAATCACTTGAGATGACATTCGAAACAGAAATGGGCAAGGAAACCAAGCTATCGGTCGACAGCCCGAAGGAGCCGATTGATCCGGCAGCTGTGAAGGCAGTGATGGAACAAATCATTGCGGCCAACGCTTTTGACGGCAATGGCGGTAACCTTGTTGCTGCTAAAGGCGCCAGATTAGTAGAGCGTAATGTCACAGATTATGAATTAATGTAAGGATAAGAGGCCGGATTCTTTGGAACCCGGCCTTTTTTATAGATGAATAGAAAGGAGCATGCACGATGGAACAGATGGTCACCCTGATCAGCGAACTCGGCTTCCCGATTGTGGTCACACTTTTTCTGCTGAACCGAATCGAAGCCAAGCTGGATGTCGTTGTGTCCTCAATCCAGGGATTGCCGGATCGCCTGAGGGAATAATAGTCGGGACTCCACTAGCTAAGGCTTAGGAGTCCTATTTTTTTGCAACTGGAATCCAGATTTCACTTCGGAATGCCGGTGAAGCCGTATCTTTGCTTTCATTCCAGAGAATTTCCGGCCCTTCTATTTGCTGATAGGAAGAGGATGGGAACCATTCTGAGTAAATCCGTCCCCATACGCTCTGAAGCGTCTCCGGAAACGGCCCAATTGCTTCAAATACTGCCCATGATGTGGCCGGAATTTCAAGTGATGCCATCCCAGCAGGGCATTCCTTTGTAGTGGCAGCCCCGATATAATGGTCAAGCTCACCCTTTTCTTCCATTCTTCCTTCAGAAAAATTGGCTGATGCACTGATTAGGCCGAATGGCTTTGTATCAGATAAACTCTTGAGCTTCCTAATCTTTTCTTCATTCAGGCTCTTCCACATGGCGGCAATCTCCGGATTCACTCCGTTAAAAATAATCGGCACCCGCTTCTTTAAGCCCACAATTCGAAACGCCTCTTTTTCTTCAATGCGATAGTTCATTTCAGTTCCTCCCTTAATAGATAGATGGAAGGTCATCGGCAGATAAGCCTTAAGGGCGTGGCCATTGCTTCTTGCTTCTGATGGAGTGATGCCATGGAGCTGCTGGAACGCCCTGGTAAACGAATCAGGCGAGCTGTACCCATATTTCATGGCTACCTCAATGACCTTAGCCTTCTGGTCCTTCAGGTCAAAGGCGGCCAATGTCAGCCGTCTTCTGCGAATATACTCGGAAAGCGATACTCCGGCCAGAAAGGAAAACATTCGTTTGAAATGGTACTCCGAGCAATAAGAAAGTTTCGCGGCTTCTTTGAAATCAACCTCTTCCGCTAAATGTTCTTCAATATATTTCATCGCCCGGTTCATATTTTGCAGCAAATCCATTTGGATGACCTCCTCTTATCTACAGAATAGCAGGAGCTGCAGGATGCGGCCCGACAATCCATGCACAAGAATGCAGGGTTCGTTACTCACTTTTATATTTCTTTTTTAATGTGTCAGAGAAAATTGCACCGCCCAGCATTAAGAATAAAGGACCGAAATTCCAGAAAAACGATCCACGAAAAGGGACCTCTAGTTCAGTAAAATGATTAAGCCCTAAAATGCTTAGTTTAATGATTAGCATAGCGGATCCTATCAGAAATAAACAATCAAAAAATACTTTCAATCTTGGATAAGCTAATTGTCTGCTGTCCTTAATCACTTTCTCCGTCAATTCCTCATCACTCCTTAATAATTCATCAATCGTAACCCCAAACAGATCACTTAGTTTAATAATAATTTCAATACTGGGATAGTTCTGTCCATTTTCCCATTTGGAAACAGACTGGCGGCTCACAAACAGCTTTTCAGCCAGTTCCACCTGTGACCATCCTTTCTCTTTCCTCTCCTTTTTAAGCTTTTCGGCAAAAATCATATTCACAATCACCTTTCTGCAAATCGATACTCCCATTATGGTGAATTTTTTGGCCAAAAGTAAAGATAGGATTGGTTGCAGGGGGCCGCACGCATAGGTTGCAGGGGGTTAACACCTCCTTTTACAGCAAAAAACCCCAACATCAAGGTTAGGGTTAAAGGAAGACCGAATGTTAAGCTTTTGAAAGGCTGCCTCTCATATCAGGCTTATTGCTCTGCTTTTTAAGAATGACACTCGTAATGACAAAGATAAGAATCAGCATAAGCTGCGGTATGAGAGATTCCCAGGTCGGATAAAAGCCCATCCAGTTGATGATCGGCAGGCTGCTGATCTGGGTGGTTTCCAGCTTATCGGTGATCTGCAGGGCATGTATGCTTACCCCCAGGATTTTAAAGGCCAGGAAGTAAATCAGAGCCGTTGCTATCTTAAAATAAATGCCAAACGCGATTCTTTTGCTGTAACGGATAAATAAGAAGGCAAATAAGCTCAAAATCACAACGGCAGCGCCAATCCCTGCCAGCAGGTTTCCAGTGCTGATCGAAGGGGCCATTCCGGCATAAAAGATGATGGTCTCTGCTCCTTCTCTAAAAATGGACAGGAAGCTGACGAGAGACATGGAAATAATGCTTCCCTTTGATAGAGCAGACCCAAGCTGCTTTTCGATGTATTGGTTCCATGCTTTCATATTTGATTTCTGGTGAAGCCAGATGCCTACACCAATCATCATAACTACTGCAATGATGCCTGTTACACCTTCAATTACTTCCCGGTTCGCTCCCGCTGTGGCAGAGGAAAATACCTGGCTGATGAAAACAGCAGCAGCGATGCTCATGATGATTCCGCCAACTGCACCAGCCCAGATCCATTTTTGCTGGTCACGGGCATTGGCTTTGTTTAAAAAGGCGATCAGTGCAGATACAATAAGCAATGCCTCCATACCTTCGCGGAGCATGATTAAAGCTGCATCCCAGAATGTATAAGTTTGTTTTTCCTGAAGCAGTTCGATTGACTGTTTATGCTCCAGGACCTTCTTTTGAATGGCATCCAAATCCGCCCCTGAGGAAGACAGCTTTCCGGCAAGAACCGGAATTTCACTTTCCAATGTTGTATATAAGGATCCATTTCTTGTCCGAACATCGCCTTCAACAGAAGGCCAGACTGTCAGAAACTGCTCCAGGCCGGCAACAGCTTCGTCTGTTCGGCCGCTTTCAACTGCCTGTGAAACTTCCTCCAGGATACCTGCCAGCGTCTGGAGGGAATAATTATTTTTTTCTGCTTTGATTTCTTTCCCAGATACAAACTCGCTGAAAGCAGCAGATAGGGAATCACTGATGCCCTTCATTTGGGCAAAATCCTTCTCTTCCTGTGTTAAAGCGATCCGCAAAAAGCCCATTTGTGTTTCGATTTTTCCGTAATGAGGAATGCTTTGGTCACGGACAATTTTTTCCTTGCGGTTCCACATCGCTAAAAGGTTCTTATATTGATTGCTGACTTCTTCTGCATTTTCTTCCGTTATGGCTGCGGATAAATTCTCGAGAATAGGGTTAAAGGCATTTTTCACTTCTTCCCGCTGCTTCTCTTTGTCTACAGGATTTTGTTTTTTTTCAAAATCAACCAGAGCGTGGGATACGTTTGACAGTGCCTGCAGCGTCTCCTCTTTCTGATACTCATCCAGAGGACCCGTTAACTCAGAAATCGTCCGGCCGACCTTTTTTGCTTCTTTGCTGTCCGTTTTCTCCACTTGCTGCCAGGACTGATCCAGCTCTGAAGCAAGCTTCTCTGCTGATTCCCAGTCATCAGCCTTCACTTTCATAATCGCATCTCCGACTAAAATAAACAGGTCGCTGTAATCCTCTTCGGCGTCGGCAAATGGCGGGAAAAACATAAATAAGCATAATACCAGTAAAACCAGTTTCTTCATTTCAGCATCTCCCTATTCAAACAGCCCGGCGCCAAGATAGCTTCCTTTTTTCACACCAGGAAAGCAAGCAAATAGTGCACTGCCGCGATGGGTTATATATTCATTTAACTTATCCATACGTCCGAAACTATTCTGAATGTTGATGAATTGCTGCGGGTTCTTCTGGAACGAGACAAACAGCAATCCGGCATCAAAAGAGCCAGTGGCAGAGTTAATTCCATCCGAGTAGGAAAAAGAACGCCTCAGCATACGGTCTTTCACCTGTCTTGCCAAAAATACATGCGAATTTTCAGGAACGACTGACTTTCCATTTTCTTTCCGCTCGATTTCCATATCTGAAAACTCATCGCTCTTCCCAATAGGCGCCCCTGTGTCGCGATGACGGCCAAAGGTCGCTTCCTGTTCACGCAATGCGGTCCGATCCCAGGTTTCAAGGTGCATTTGAATGCGTCTGAAAGCCAAATAGGATCCTCCGGTCATCCAGCTCTTTGATTCACCAGGCTGTACCCATACGACATCATCCATTTCTTTCGAATCATCCACATTTGGGTTGCCTGTGCCGTCTTTAAAGGCAAACAGATTTCGGGGCGTCATTTTTTCTTTGTCTTTCATTCCATAAGAATTGAAGCCGGTCTGTGACCATCTCATCGTTACAAGTCCCCTCGCCGCACGGATTAAATTCCGCACCGCATGGAAAGCAACCTGCGGGTCGTCGGCACATGCCTGAATGCAGATATCTCCGCCGACATAACGCGGATCGAGCTGATCCTTTGGAAAATGAGGCAGATCCTTTAGTTCCTCCGGCTTCATATGTTCCAGTCCAAGCTCCTTTTTCTCAAACAAACTCGGACCAACGCCAAAGGTTAAGGTCAAGTGTGAGGCATCAAGCCCGACAGCCTCTCCTGTATCCGGAGCAGGAAGCAGCTTGTTCGCTGAATCGGGTTCAACCATTTGCCCATTCATGAGCAGCACACTATAACGGGTCCAAAGCTGGAACATTTCTTTTAGTTCAGCTTTCGATTTGGCTGTACAATTCAGGGACACAAAGTAAGCATATTCAGGATTTTTCGTCAGGATGCCTGATTGATGCTTGCCGTAGAAATTCACTTTGTTCCTGGATTCCTGGTTATCATCCACAAATGGAGTTTCTCCAAAGGCGGTTAAGATTCCCGAGAATCCTGTAGCCCCCAGAATCATGCCCGCACTCCCGATCCCGGCTGTTTTTAGCATCTCACGGCGGGAAAACCCTTTTTCAAAAAAAGATTTTTCTTTTTTCGTACTCATATTGATCACTCCACAACTATGGCCATTTGACTTAAAGGTTCTCCTAAATTATCAACTGCTGCTGACAATGCCTTGGTATCTTCCTGTGTCAGTTTTTCGTAGGATACATATCCGCCGTTTCCATCCTCGTATTTAGCGAGCAGCTCATCCAATACTGTAAAGTTTTCATCCAGTTCCTTCACAAGGCCGGCGTCTTTTTCCGTCAGCTTCTCTTTAAAGATTTCAAAGATCTTCTCTGCGCCCTCCACATTGGCTTTAAAGTCATACAAGTCGGTATGAGAGTAAATTTCTTCTTCACCTGTTATTTTGGATGTGGATACTTCGTTTAAAAGATCCACTGCCCCTGTAATCATTAAATCAGGAGTTACTTCAACTGTTTCCACTTTCGCTCGCAGCTCTTTTACATCCTTCAGCAGCTGGTCAGCTGTCTCCTCATAGCCCTCTGTTGTGCCTTCTTCCCATAGTCCGTACTCAATTTTATGATAGCCGGACCATTCTTCTTCTCCCTGTCCTTCTGCCTGGATATCAGCCAGACGGGCATCGATTCGCGGATCAAGGTCGCCAAAGCTCTCGGCAATCGGCTCTGAACGCTCGAAATACATCCGTGCTGGTGCATATAGCTCCTTTGCCTTTTCCACTTCTCCGGCCTTCACTGCTTCTGTAAACCCTTCAGTGGCCTTCACGAATTCATCCAGCTGCTCTATAGCAAACTGCTTATAGGCACTAACCTCCTTTTCTGTATTGCTTGCTTCCGTCTTGGCACTCGCTTCTTTTTCTTGTGTTTCATGTGAAACATTCTCACCGCAGCCAGCTAAAATGCTGCCTGACAGCATCAATATGCCTGTCACTTTTATAAACCTATTCATATGTAAGCCTCCAATAATATCAATCTATTACTTCTGTTAACAATGATAATCATTATCATTGCTGTAGTCAATACAATTTCTGTCAGATGTAAAATTAATCTAATGCCAGCACTGGAAGCGGTTTCCTCATTATTTTTGCAAAAAAGAACCCCCAAACCGAATTCGGCCTGAGGGTTCCTATTATAATCAGTTATAAGCAAGCTCCTGCTGTTTTTCCTTTTCGCTAAGACCAAGCACCTGCGCTGTGGATTCGTGAATCTCACGGAACAGCTTAGGGTTTTCAGATAGTGACATACCGTAGGACGGAATCATTTTCTTAATTTTAAAATGCCATTCGTCCATTTGCTCAGGGAAGCACTTCTGCAATACTTCAAGCATGACATTAACGGCTGTTGAAGCACCCGGTGAAGCTCCGAGCAGGGCAGCAACTGAGCCGTCAGACGCACTGACTACTTCTGTGCCGAATTGCAGGGTTCCTTTTCCGGCAGGTGTATCCTTAATGACCTGGACACGCTGGCCGGCCACTACGACACTCCAGTCTTCGCTCTTTGCGTTTGGAATGAACTCACGCAGTTCTTCAACACGCTGTTCATGGGACAGCATAACCTGCTGAATCAGATATTTTGTCAGCGCCATTTCCTTTGCACCTGCAGCGAGCATGGTGATGACATTGTTCGGCTTAACAGACTTGATCAGGTCCATATTGGAGCCTGTTTTCAGGAACTTCGGCGAAAATCCCGCAAACGGGCCGAACAGCAGGGATTTCTTATTGTCAATAAATCTTGTATCCAAATGCGGCACGGACATTGGAGGAGCACCCACTTTGGCTTTTCCGTACACCTTTGCATGGTGCTTCTCGACAATTTCCGGATCGTTGCAGACCAGGAACAGTCCGCTTACCGGGAATCCGCCAATATGCTTCGATTCAGGGATGCCCGTCTTCTGGAGCAGATGCAGGCTTCCCCCGCCGCCGCCAATAAAGACAAACTTTGCCTGATGGACTTCGGTTGTGCCGCTTTCCATATTCCGCACTTTTACATTCCATGATCCATCGCCGGCACGCTCTAAATCCTGGACGCTGTGCTGATAATGAACATCGACATTTTTATTCTTTAAATGGTCAAACAGCATGCGCGTCAACGCACCGAAGTTGACATCTGTTCCGGAATCGATTTTTGTGGCTGCAATCGGCTCATCCGATGTACGGCCTTCCATCATCACCGGAATCCACTCCTTCAGCTTCTCAGGATCATCGGAAAATTCCATGCCCTGAAACAGCGGATTAGCTGACAGCGCTTCCAAACGTTTTTTCAAAAACGACACATTTTTTTCCCCCTGAACAAAGCTCATATGAGGGATTGGCATAATAAAGTCCTGCGGATTGGTAATCAGGCTGTTTTCTACAAGATAAGACCAAAACTGTCTGGAAAGCTGAAACTGTTCATTTACATTAATCGCTTTAGCGATATCTATTGATCCATCGGATTTTTCAGATGTATAGTTAAGCTCGCACAATGCAGCATGTCCCGTCCCTGCATTATTCCATTCGTTAGAGCTTTCTTCTCCTGCGCTGGCGAGCTTCTCAAACACTTTGATTTCCCATTCAGGTGCTAACTCTTTCAGTAAAGATCCCAAAGTCGCGCTCATGATTCCGGCACCAATTAAGATAACGTCTGTTTTGTTCTGTACGCTGCTCATTTTAAACCCTTCCTTATCCCAGAAATTTGCCAAAAACTGCAGGCGCTTTGCTCAGGCATCACCACTAGAAAGACATCACCCAAGGACGCGCCTTTTCCGTCACACAAAATACACATTCTATTCTATTATAATGATTGATAAGGTAATATAGCTAGCATTATCTGATAATTATATACTATTTTAGACAAATTAGAAAGAGGGCAGGGATTTTGAGAACCAAAACAGCAGACAAAACAGTTCCAGTATTGGAAGGTTTGTCTGCTGCTTGGTAAATTTATGCCTTTTTAAGGATCTCCTGCACTTCCTCCAGGCAGGGAAGGCCGGTCATAGCGCCTTTCCTGGTGACGGCCAGACCTCCTGACACATTTGCGAAGCGAATCATCGAGGCCATCTCGTCATGCGCATGCTCCTCCAAGGCTTTAGGTGATTCATTTATGCAATAAAGGAGTCCGGAAACGAATGCATCTCCGGCACCGGTGGTATCCACCACCTTGTATGGCAATGCAGGAATTTTCCCGATCTCATCTTTATAGCGGAAGATGCAGCCATCACCGCCCAATGTAACGATTGTCAGCTTATTTTCAGGCAGTCGGGCTATTCCTTCTTCCGTATCACTGGATCCGGTTAAAAAGGTGAGCTCCTCCTCCGAAATTTTCACAATATCGGAATAGGGAAGAGCCGCCATATTTTCTGCCTTTGCCCTCTCCTCGGAATCCCACAATCCCAAGCGGAGATTTGGATCATAGGAAATAAGCATACCCATTTCCCTGGCCCTCTTCACTGCTTGAAGGGCTGCAGTTCTCGAAGGCTCAAGAATAAGTGAAATCGAGCCAAAGTGAAAAATCTTGTATTCTTCAAAAATGGACCAGTCTATCTCATCTTTATTCAGGAAACGATCTGCACTTGGATTAATGTAAAAACTAAAATCCCTTTCACCAGATGGCTCTAACGTCACAAACGTAATACCAGTCCGCGCTTCATCCGTCAGTTTCATATATTGTGTATGAACCCCGTATCCCTCCAAGGTATCCTTCAGAAAATGTCCGAGCACATCGTTGCCGACTTTCCCAATAAAGGCGGCCTTCCCTCCAAGCTTCGAGACTCCAACCGAAACATTAGCCGGTGCCCCGCCCGGAGCCTTTTGATAGGTAGTATTATCAGAATCCAGGGGAATAAAATCTATCAGAGCTTCCCCTAAACATAGAACTCCTTTCATAGTACACCTCTTTAAAAAAGTTATTTATCCTCAAGATTCCACATGGATACCGAAAAGCCTGCATCCCCGCTAAAAAGAATCGTCTCATCCTCAGGATCAGGAAAATATCGTGCAGTGAACACTTCCTCTCCGCCATTTATGAAAACTTCCAGTGAAGACTGATCCATAAACACATGCAGTTTGGATAGACTTGAAATTTTGCAGATTCTTGACTCCTGCATTCCTGTCTTTACATTTCTTCTTTGAAGCTGGATTTCCTTTTGATCTGGATTATAAGTAAGAGAAGCCTCATTCCGGAAATCCATTTTGAATATTCCCTTTATATTCTTAAAGGATTCCAGCATCAGTTCTGCCGTTTTTCCACTTAATCCGTCCAGCTGCAGGTTCGCTTCATTTATCTCCACATCATTGAGCTCCGTTTTATCTTTGCGGAGCTTTTTGAATTCTTCCACAGGAATCTGTATAAGCCTTCCGTTTTTCATATCAAGCACTCTTGGCATGGTCAATGCGTGGATCCAGCGATAAGGGACAGTCGGCTGGCTGGATTCGGCTTCATCTGTAATGCCCATCCACCCATAAAGAATCCGCCTGCCTGAATCGTCTTTAAACGTTTGCGGTGCATAGAAATCAAAGCCGCGGTCAAGCTCTGCAAAGGAACCATGTTTAAGCCTCGCTCTTTCATAATCAAGCTTTCCGGCAAAATACCCTGATTGAAAAAGATTATGGTATTCATACCCGCTCGGCTCAAGCCCCTGCGGTGAAACAAGTAATATCTCTTGGCCATTCAGCTCAAATAGATCCGGACATTCCCACATATAGCCGAAGTCTTCCAGACCATTCATCCATGCACCGGCAATCTTCCCTTTTTCCTCCCAATGGTATAAATCCTTGGAAGCAAACAGGACAGCAGCCCCCTCCTGTTTGAGGGTCTGAGCGCCAACAATCATATAGAAGCTCCCGTTCTTTTCCCAGACCTTCGGATCCCTGAAATGAGCGGTATACCCTTTCGGCAGCTCCAGGACAGGGCCCTTTTTGTCAAAATGGATGCCATCCTCTGATACGGCAAGACATTGATAAGTCTCACGCCTTCCATCTTCGTTTTTCACATTTCCTGTATAAAAGAGATAAAGCTTTCCGTCAAACTCTATCGCACTGCCGGAATAACATCCATTCCGGTCATACCACTGATCAGGAGCGAGCGCGATTGGCTCCTCCTTCCAATGAACGAGATCCTTGGATGAATAATGGCCCCAATACTTGGCACCATGAGCAGTATCAAACGGATTCCATTGATAAAAGACATGGTAAATACCCTTAAATTGGATTAAGCCATTAGGATCATTCAGCAAGCCGACAGGCGGCATGAGATGATACTTCAGGCGGTTAGGATCCTGCCTAACCAAATGCCTGTTTCTTTCTGCTTCCTCGCTGGCCTTCTTGAAAAAATCAATTTCAGTCATATTAAAACATCCTTGCTGTTGAAATTTCTGTTACTGTCCCTGTTCCACTTCTTTCTTTGCCTTATCCGAGAAGCCAAACATCCAGGTCAGGGCAAAGGCCACTGCGATGGCAATTACATTGACTAAAATATACTGCAGAACCTGGCCATTTAAATAAAGAAGGGTGCCTGGAATAACAGTAACGGCCATTCCTGTCGCTTTCAGCTGAAGCAGGGAGGCAGCGAACCCGCCGGCAGCTCCGCCAATCAGTCCCATGACAAACGGCTTGCCGTAGCGCAGATTGACACCGAACAAAGCCGGCTCGGTTATTCCCAAAAACGCAGATAAAGCAGATGGGAAAGCCAAAGCCTTTAATTTGGCTGATTTTGTTTTTAAAGCAACTGCTAAGGTTGCACCGCCTTGTGCTGCAACGGCACATGTAACAATTGCATTGTAAGGATTGCTTTTATACTGAGCCAATAGCTGAATCTCCAGCATATTGAAAATATGATGAACACCAGTGATAACAATAAGCTGATTAAGACCCCCGATAAGGATGCCGCTGATGCCGAACGGCCATGAGAGCACAGTTGTGGTAACATCCAGGATGCCTTGCTCGACCATATGAAATAGCGGCCCAATGACAAGAAGCGATAATCCAATCATGATCAGAAGGGTTAAAAACGGGGTGATAATTAAATCCAATGCATCCGGCACCCGTTTTCGAATGACCCTCTCCAATTTTGCCCCAATAATCCCGGCAATAAAGGCTGGAAGGACAGAAGCCTGATAGCCTACAACCGGAATGAATCCAAAAAAGTAAATCGGTTCAACATTTCCGCCTGCCACATCCCACGCATTTGGCAGGGAAGGACTCACAAGCATCAACCCCAGGATTAAACCAATGATCGGAGTCCCGCCAAACACTCTAAAGGTTGACCAGGCAACAAGTGCTGGCAGGAAAATAAACGCCGTATCTGTCAGTACCTCAGTGAATAGAATAAAGTTGTCTGACACATCAGATGCCGTCATGCCAAATAAAGCGAGAATTTCCTCCTGCATCACCAGTCCGCGCAATCCCATAAAGAGTCCTGTCGCGACAAGGACTGGAATGATCGGCACAAATACATCCCCGAATTTCCGGATCGCCCTTTGGAAAGCAGAACCGCTTTTAACCGCTTCTTTTTTCTGCTCTGATGCTGACATGGATTCAATGTCCAGGCCGGATACTTCTTCATAAACTTTATTAACCGTCCCCGTGCCAAAAATAATCTGGTACTGGCCTGAGTTGAAGAAAGCTCCTTTTACCTTATTGATGCTTTCCACCTTTTCCTGATCAATTTTTTCCTTATCATTCACCATGATCCGCAGCCTGGTCGCACAGTGGGCTACTGAGTGAACATTCTCTCTGCCCCCGACAGCGTCAATTAATTCTTCCGCAATTTTACGATACTCCGACATTCTCTTCACCCCTATTTTTTATAAGTTTGTGGAATCGATTCCACATTGAGTAAAAAATAATGGAACATCCCATTGTGAAATCGATTCCATAAAAGCAAAAATAAAAGTGTAATCGATTAAACCTTCTTATGAAATCGATTACACACCCATTATATACTTTCTCTTTCTACTAGTCTATATCTAATTTTTCTGTTTATTTCCTGTTCGTGCTCCCCCTTAATCTTTTGAAGGATTAATAAAGCTGCCTCCCGGCCTGCATCTTCAAAGGAAAAATCGATGGTTGTTAAGGCTGGGGTGATATATTTAGAAAGCTCCGATCCGCCCATCCCTGCTATCGCAACATCAACGGGAACGGAATATCCGTTTTGCCTGAGATACTGTAAAGCGCCAATCGCGAGACGGTCTGTCACAGCAAGGACTGCCCGCGGTTTATCTTCAGCAGATTCCATGATGCTCTTCATGCAATCAGACCCGGAGTCTATATCAAATATCCCCTTTTGCAGCCAGCTCGCTTCAACCGGGAGCTGATGTTCCTTCATTGCATCGAGGTATCCTTTTTTCCGGAGGTAGCCCACCGCACGGTCGGCCTCATCTACGCCTATAAAAGCAATTTTTTTATATCCTTTTTTGATTAGCAGGCAAGCCATATCCCGCGCAGCCTGATATTCATCAAAGACTACACTCGTCAATTCTACCGCATGCTGACCCACCATGATAAAAGGGATTTTCAGCTGACGGATTTCCTGAATCAATTCCTGCTGCACATTTGTAGCTGAAAGAATCATGCCGTCCACATTTCTGCTTTTGAGAAGCCGTATATATTCTATCTCTTTTTCAGCATGAAGATTTGTATTAGCAAGGAGAATCTGATAGCCTTCCCCGGCCAATACGTCGTCAATCCCATTAACCAGACGGCTGGACGTTTCAGTGCTGATCTTCGGGAGAATAACACCAATAACCTTTGTTTTTTTCGTGCGGAGTGACTTCGCATGGGCACTTGGGACATAACCTGTCTCCTCGATTACGTGCAGAACCCTTTTCCTTGCGTCCTCGCTCACATAACCGGAATTATTCAAAACCCTCGAAACAGTCGTCCGAGACACATTCGCCCTTTCTGCTATTTCCTTTATGGTAATCATCTAAATCCTCCCGGGCTAAAATAGTCTATTATCATTTTACACAAATGAAAGGAAAAGGAAATAGCATGAGTAAGCAAGGACGAATATTACTCCTGCCTTATCAGCGCCCGCCGCCGATCATGCAGAACCAGGAGAAGGATGATTCCCATCATTACACCTAATACAATCCCCATCTCCGTGGTCAGCACCCGTGCCAGCGGATACTCCGGACTGGACTGAAAATCCGGGCGAATGATGGAAAAGAGGTTATACGAAAACAGCATGCCCGACGAAATCCATGCAGCAGCCATGGGCGGCAAAAAACTCCGGGAGCCGCGGCGCGTAATCAGCACCAAGAGGCCCCACGCACCCACTAAAGCCCACCCTCCTGTACTTAGCGTCAAAAGGTGCCACCACAAATCACGGGACTCCAGCATACCGGGGTTGATGCCAAGGGTTCCGCCTGCCGCCCAAAATATTTTTATGACACCGAGAATCATGCAGCCTGCACCGGCGATCCTGCCCAATGTGGCCTGCAGCTGCCGAGTGTGTCCCGGCACCTCCCCGCAGTCGGTCGGACCCCCAAGCGCTTCAGGCCACCGTACCATGGCATATCCTGCCAAAGACAGAGGCAGGCAAATCCCGACTCCGACGAGAGAGACCATAACGAAGATTTGCTCGTAAATCCAGAAGCCGGCGGCACCTGCCTCCTGATCCAGAGCCATGGCGGCCGGGCCAAGGACAGGCGCCAGCAGCAGCAGGGGAACTAGAAGACCGGTACCCAGCCACACTGGCAGGGCCACCATCCAGGCGGGCAGCCGTTCACCCCATGGCCTGCAGAACGCCATCGCCAGCAGGATGCCGACCGCAGCGATAACCGCTGTAGCTGCATTAATCCCCCGCCAGCTGGCATCGCCCATTTGCTCTGTCGGAAGAAAGAGGCCAAACGTCCAGGCGATTTTGATCAGCAGATAAGGAGTCACCGCTATCGCAGCGCCATAACCACAGATTCTGCGCATTTTCATCAATCGTTCGGCTGTCCTTATTGTCATACTCTTACCCCGTCTGCCAGGATGAAAAGGCCCCCATTTATCTCTGGCCATCTTGTTAAAAGAACTTTATCCAAAATGATCCCTCCCCGTTTATTCCAGTAACATTGGAAGTGTATTCCTTTATTTGGTTTTTAATGTATTCCTGTTTAATGAAGAACGGTAAATGGTAAAAAAGCCTTGGAATAAGATTTATAATTTTTGAATTTTATTTTAAAATAGATTTAGAGGTAAAGAAAGGAAGTGGGAAATGTTATTAAAAAGAAGATTTCCGTCGGATGAATTATTGTCTATGAGATATTTGAACACCCGAATGGAGTTAACCGAAAAAGAAAAACCGCCTTGGGCCAACCTTTAAAAAGGCTATGAAGGAGAGGTGAAATTTGACCTTCTGACAGAAAATCTGACCGAAGAAAGGCTGGTGATTCATGACCTGTTACTGGAAGTAAACAACTCCTATTTTCAAATTGACACCTTGATCATTTCAGAAAGAATGATCCATCTAATAGAAATAAAAAATTTCCAGGGAGACTGGCACTTGGAATCTGACAAACTATATGCCGTAAATACCGGACGGGAATATAAGAATCCTGTATACCAAATAAAAAGAAGTGCAGCCTTATTTCACCAGCTGCTTCAAATCCTCAAGCAAACCATTCCCGTTGAAGCCTCCGTTATTTTTATCAATCCTGAATTCACCTTATACCAAGCCCCCATCGACCAGCCCATTATCCTGCCAACCCAAATAAACCGCTTTTTGAAAGACTTGAAACATACCCCATCCAAATTGAATGAAGGCCACAGAAAACTGGCCCAGCAATTACTATCACTCCACCAAACCAAAAATCCCTATACTATTTTGCCCGACTATCACTTTGACCAGCTGAAAAAAGGGATGTATTGCATGGATTGCCATTCTATTCTCAGTCCTATACACAAGAATCTCATATGCGAAGAATGCGGTGGGCATGAAAAATTGGATCAGGGCGTTTTGCGCAATATAAAAGAGTTCAAGCTCCTCTTTCCCGAACGAAAGCTGACGACCCAAAGCATTTATGAATGGTGTAATGCCAATATAAGCAAAGGAACTTTCTCCAGGGTATTAAAGAAAAACTATACGGCGCGCGGCAGCACCAGTAATACCTATTATGAGTGAGGATTGCTGAATGAAGGAGATGAGGTGGGTTCGGGTTTTTGGGTTCGGCTTCTTGTGGCCGGAGGTGAGGCCGGGTTCCGACTCTGGGACCCGATCTTCTTCTCTCTATGTCTGAAGCTGGACCGGGTTCCGACTCTAATTCCCCGATTCCTACTCCTTGTGTCCGAAGGTGGTCCGGGTTCAGAATGTATCCACCCTATCCCTCCACCACACATAATCAAACCCAAATTTAAACAATAAATCCAAATAAAAATAAAATTTAAAGCGTTTGCAATTTATTTTGTTTTGATTATAATACTTGTATACAAGTATACACGTATACCCAAAATGTCATTTCATAAAGGTGATGTCATGAACGATTCTACTGAATTTCTATATCCACAAAAATGGCTTTCTAAGGCTTCCTCTGGCGACCGTGTCGCATATGAGCTTAGAATGCGCATTATTGCAGGTTTGATTGAAAGCGGTACCACGCTTTCTGAAAATAAGTTGGCCGCTGATTTTGCAGTGAGCCGTTCACCAATTCGTGAAGCCTTACGGACACTGGCATCTGAAAATATCATCCGCTTGGAAAGAACGGGTGCTGTGGTTGCCGGGTTAACAGAAAAAGAAATAGAGGAAATTTACGATGTCCGTCTCATGATTGAGACATTCGTGTTTGAGCGTCTTATCAGCATGAATACGAATGAATTGGCCATGGAGCTCAGCAAGGTGCTGGAAATGATGAAGGTGGCTGTCAAGTATCGGGATGCTGATGAGTTTGCGTATCAGGACATTCTGTTCCACGAAATCATCATCGGATCTATTGGCCATTCTTATATCCAGCTGATCTGGAATAATTTAAAGCCCGTGATGGAAGGCTTCATTCTTTTATCCATGCGCATGCGCTTTAAGGAAAATTATGAAGACCTTGATCGGATTGTGAAAAATCATGAACTCTATATTGATGCAATTAAAACAAAAGACAGAGACCTCATGATTCAGTCGCTGCATGAAAATTTTGATGATGTTCAAGGGAAAGTGGACGATTTATGGAGGTCACAGCAAATGCTGTCAAAAGGGGTTAAACAACAAGATGACTAGCTATATGTTAGGGATTGATATTGGAACCACCAGTACAAAAGCGGTGTTATTCAGTGAAAAAGGGGATGTGATTCAGCAGGAGAACATCGGATATCCTCTGTACACTCCTGATATCTCCACAGCAGAACAGGATCCTGATGAGATTTTCTCTGCTGTCGTTCAAGCCATAGCGAATATTATGAAAAACCATCATGATAAAAAGCTGTCCTTCGTGTCCTTCAGCAGTGCGATGCACAGTGTGATTGCGATGGACGAGAATGACGTGCCGCTTACGCCGGTCATCACCTGGGCCGACAACCGCAGCGAAGCATGGGCACGCAGAATTAAAGAAGAATGGAATGGACATGAGGTCTATAAACGGACCGGCACACCGATTCATCCGATGTCCCCATTAAGCAAAATCACCTGGCTTGTGAAGGAGCGTCCGGAGATCGCCAGCAGAACAAAAAAATATATCGGCATTAAAGAATATATTTTCAAAAAGCTCTTTGATGAATATGCTGTCGATTATTCACTTGCCTCCTGCATGGGCATGATGAATCTCAAGACATTGGACTGGGATGGAGATGCATTAGCGATTGCGGGCATCACCCATTCACAGCTATCCAAGCTCGTGCCTACGACAAAAATGTTCCAAAACTGCCATCCTGTTTTAGCTAAACAAATGGGCATCGATCCTAAGACACCTTTTGTGATCGGCGCAAGTGATGGAGTGCTTTCGAACCTGGGTGTGAATGCGATCAGAAAAGGTGAAATCGCCATCACCATCGGGACAAGCGGTGCGATAAGGACCATTATTGACAAGCCCCAGACCGATGAAAAAGGGAGAATCTTCTGTTATGCCTTAACAGAAAATCATTGGGTGATAGGCGGGCCGGTGAACAATGGAGGAATGGTCCTCCGCTGGATCCGGGATGAATTTGCCTCATCCGAAATCGAAACGGCCAAGAGATTAGGAATTGATCCTTACGAAGTATTAACCAAAATTGCCGAACGTGTAAGGCCGGGTGCTGATGGCCTGCTGTTCCACCCGTACCTCGCAGGTGAACGCGCTCCTTTATGGAACCCGGACGTGCGCGGATCTTTCTTCGGGTTAACGATGTCCCATAAGAAGGAGCATATGATTCGGGCAGCGCTTGAAGGCGTCATTTATAATCTGTACACCGTGTATCTGGCATTAGTGGAATGCATGGACGGCCCGGTAACCCGGATTCAGGCAACAGGAGGCTTCGCCAGATCTGAGGTTTGGCGTCAAATGATGTCCGATATTTTTGAATCGGAAGTCGTCATACCTGAAAGCTATGAAAGCTCCTGTCTCGGTGCCTGTATTTTAGGATTGTATGCCACAGGAAAAATCGACTCGTTTGATGCTGTTTCAGACATGGTGGGCGATACCTACAAGCATACACCGAAGGAAGAGGCTGCAAGAGAATACAGACAATTGCTGCCGATCTTCATCCAATTATCCAGAGCGCTGGAAGATGAATATTCTTCGATCGCAAACTATCAAAGAAGCTTAATACAACATAACTAGGGGGAAATCAAAATGCCGCTGTTAATAGTTGCAATTGGAATCGTTGCCTTATTAATTCTGATAATGGGCTTAAAATTAAATACCTTTATTTCATTGATTATCGTTTCATTTGGTGTTGCGCTGGCACTCGGAATGCCGCTCGACCAAATTGTCAAAACCATCGAAGCCGGATTAGGCGGAACACTTGGCCACCTGGCACTTATCTTCGGACTTGGCGCCATGCTGGGCAAGCTGATTGCCGACTCTGGCGGCGCCCAGCGAATTGCCATGACTCTTGTCAATAAATTCGGCGAAAAGAATATTCAGTGGGCAGTAGTGGCTGCATCCTTCATTATCGGTGTTGCCTTATTCTTTGAAGTGGGACTTGTTCTATTAATTCCAATCGTATTTGCTATTTCAAGAGAATTAAAGATTTCTATTTTGTATCTCGGTATTCCGATGACAGCGGCTTTATCTGTCACACACGGATTCCTGCCGCCTCACCCGGGTCCAACCGTTATTGCCGGTGAATATGGTGCAAACATTGGGGAAGTATTGCTTTATGGTTTTATCATTGCGATTCCAACCGTTATTTTAGCTGGACCGGTATTTACGAAAATTGCTAAAAAGCTCGTTCCGGATTCATTCACAAAAAGCGGAAACATCGCTTCTCTGGGAGAGCAGAAAACCTTTAAGCTTGAAGACACACCAGCTTTTGGAATCAGTGTATTTACAGCTCTGCTTCCTGTTATCTTAATGTCAATCGCAACGATCATTACATTGCTTCAAAAAACAATGGGATTTGAAGATAATAGCTTACTTGCTGCGATCCGCTTTATCGGGGATGCCGGCACTTCGATGCTGATCTCCCTATTGGTTGCCATTTATACCATGGGACTGGCTAGGAAAATTCCAATCAAAAATGTGATGGATTCCTGCACAACTGCGATCAGCCATATCGGGATGATGCTCTTGATTATCGGCGGAGGCGGCGCCTTCAAACAGGTATTAATTGATGGCGGTGTTGGTGACTATGTGGCCGAGCTTTTCAAAGGAACAAGCCTGTCTCCGATTTTACTGGCATGGATAATCGCGGCTATCCTGAGGATTTCATTAGGATCTGCCACAGTGGCTGCATTAACGACAGCAGGCTTAGTTATTCCGCTGCTGGGCCAGACAGATGTAAATCTTGCCTTAGTGGTGCTTGCAACAGGTGCGGGAAGCTTAATCGCTTCTCACGTCAATGATGCCGGCTTCTGGATGTTCAAAGAATACTTTGGTTTGAGCATGAAGGAAACGTTTGCAACATGGACTTTGCTTGAAACAATAATATCTGTGGCTGGATTAGGATTTATTTTATTGTTAAGCTTATTTGTATAAACACTTTAAGGCAATGAAACCCTACTTCATAAGAGGGTTTCATTGCCTATTAATCTGAATGAAGGAGCAGGAACAATGCAAAATACAATTGGGGTTATTGGTCTCGGAGTAATGGGGAGCAATATCGCTTTAAATATGGCCAATAATGGCGAGAAAGTAGCTGTATATAATTACACCAGGGATTTAACCGATCAGCTGGTACAAAAGCTGGAAGGGCAAGCCATAAGCCCTTTTTACGAAGTAGAGGATTTTGTCCAGTCTCTAGAAACACCGAGAAAGATCTTTTTAATGGTGACGGCCGGGAAAGCCATTGATTCTGTTATTGCAAGCTTAGTCCCTTTCCTTGAAGAGGGCGACGTTATCATGGACGGCGGCAACTCCCATTTCAAAGATACGGAAAAAAGATTTGATGATCTGAAAGCAAAAGGAATAGGCTACTTGGGTATCGGCATTTCAGGCGGTGAAGTGGGTGCATTAACAGGACCTTCCATCATGCCTGGCGGTGATCAGGACGTCTATGAAAAAGCGGCTCCAATCCTTACGAAAATCGCTGCAGAGGTTGACGGGATGCCTTGCTGTGTCTACATCGGACCTAAAGGGGCAGGCCACTTTGTCAAAATGGTACATAACGGAATCGAGTATGCAGATATGCAGCTGATTGCTGAGGCCTATACATTCTTAAGAGAAAAATTAGGATTATCTGTTGAAGAAATTGCGGATATCTTTGAAACATGGAATCAAGGCGAGCTGAAGAGCTATTTAATCGAGATCACAGCAGCTATTTTAAGGAAAAAGGATGAGCGCACAGGGCTGCCGCAAGTGGATGTCATCCTTGATAAAGCCGGGCAAAAAGGAACCGGAAAATGGACCAGCCTGCAGGCGATCGATAATGGGATTCCAACCTCGATCATTACAGAATCTTTATTCGCACGCTATATTTCTGCTTTGAAGGATGAGCGTGTGGCGGCAGAAACACTTTTAACAGGTCCTGAGAAGGATGAGATAACCCTTGAAAAAGACGTCTGGATTGAATACATCAGACAGGCTTTATATATGGGGAAAGTGTGTGCCTATGCGCAAGGATTTACACAATATAAAATGTCATCCGAGCAAAATGACTGGAATCTGCCTTTAAAAGATATCGCTCTGATTTTCCGCGACGGCTGCATCATTCGCGCGGAATTCTTGAATGTCATCAGTGAAGCCTACCAGGAGCAGCCGAACCTGGCTAACCTCCTTGTCTCCCCTTACTTTGCGGAAAGAATCAGGGACTACCAGACAGGCTTGCGCAAAATTGTCTGCGAAGGCATTCAATCCGGCATCGCATTGCCATGCTTAAGCTCTTCTCTTTCCTATTACGACAGCTACCGGACTGGAAGGTCAAATGCCAGCCTGCTGCAGGCCCAGCGTGATTACTTCGGTGCCCATACGTATGAGCGGACAGATATGGAAGGAACCTTCCACACAAATTGGAATGAATAGATAGAAAAGCGGAAGGCGCCCGCCTATAAAGGAACGCAGACTAAAACCGCCACGTCCTGTGGCAACGTCTGCATGACCCGCATCCGTGCGGGCCTCAAGCATAAGACGAGCCGGCTGAAAGGTTGTTCTTTAACCTTTTGGACGGATTGGCTTATGACCTCGAGCCGATGGCGCCTGGAGCTAGACAGTTATCTAACTACAGATAGTACTTTCTAGATAGAAAAAACGCTTGCCCCTCAACAGGGGACAAGCGTTTTTTGTTTACCTTAATCTCTTTCCAGAAGCGCAGCGCCTGCAATGCCAGGATCCGTCATTTCATATGGATCCAGTATTAAGTCGAGTTCTTCTTCTGTCAGAACATCATATTTCAGGCACAATTCCCTGATGGAACGGCCTGTTAAAATCGCTTCTCTGGCGATTCTGGATACGACTTCGTAGCCAAGGTGCGGGTTGACGGCAGTAATGATGCCGACACTCTTTTCAACATAGTCCCTCATTCTTTCTTCATTGGCTTCGATTCCTTTTACACAATGCTCTGTAAACGTATTGAACGCATTGTTCATAATGCTGATCGATTGCAGAAGGTTAAAGATCAGGACTGGCTCCATGACGTTCAGTTCCAGCTGTCCGGCTTCTGAAGCAAGGGAGATCGTGTTATCGTTCCCGATGACCTGGAAGGCGACCTGATTGATCAGCTCCGGAAGAACAGGGTTTACTTTTCCAGGCATAATGGATGAGCCCGGCTGTCTTGCCGGCAGTGAGATTTCGCCAAGACCCGCTCTTGGACCAGACGCCATTAAACGAAGGTCATTTGCGATTTTGGACATATTGATCATGCAGATTTTCAGTGCTCCGGAAACCTCGGTGTAAGAATCCGTATTTTGTGTTGCATCTACAAGATGTTCTGCCCCTGTAAATGGCAGGCCGCTGATGTCGGCAATATGCTTCACCACTAAGTCAATGTATTTCGGGATGGCATTCAGTCCTGTACCGACTGCTGTTGCCCCCATGTTCAATTCATATAAGTGCTGTTTGGATTGCTGAATGCGCTTGATGTCGCGTGCAATAACGCGGCTGTAGGCTTCAAATTCCTGGCCAAGCCTGATTGGAACAGCATCCTGCAGATGGGTCCGCCCCATTTTAATCACATGGCTGAATTCCTTTGATTTTTCAAGGAAAACAGAGTGCATATTTTCCATTGTCAGGATTAATTGATCCAGCAGATTTAACACTGAGATGTGCATAGCTGTCGGGAAAGCATCGTTCGTCGACTGCGACATATTAACATGGGTATTAGGGCTGCAATGAGAGTAGTCGCCCTTTTCATGGCCCATGATTTCAATCGCACGGTTTGCAAGGATTTCATTAATATTCATATTAATGGATGTTCCGGCACCGCCCTGGATCGGGTCCACAATCACCTGATCATGCCATAATCCTTCAATCATTTCATCGGCTGCCTGTACGATCGGGTCTCCGATGCCTGAGTAAAGGCGCTTAACTTCCATATTCGCCATGGCTGCTGCCTTTTTCACGATGGCCATTGCCTTGATTAACTCCGGATGGATCCGGTAGCCTGTAATCGGAAAGTTCTCTACCGCACGAAGCGTCTGAACACCATAATAGGCATCAGCAGGAACTTCCTTAGAGCCTAGAAAATCTTTTTCAATTCTGTAGCTGTTCTTTGCTGCTAGCATATACGTCTTCTCCTTTATATAAACCTTTCTGATATATATAGGTTTTGTAATGACTGCTCCTTCGTATACACTATAATCCGGAAAGAAGGAATAAGCAATGGTTATGAATAAGTAAAAAGTGGCTGATTTACTGTGGGTGTTGACAGCTCAGGCCTGCCTTTCATTAACGTCATGCTTATTAATTCAAAAGAACAGATTCTTTTATTTACTGCTGTCCTTCTAAAGGTTTTGCTATTAAGGTCTTTCTCCCCTTGGAACACTATCCCCGGCTCTGCAAGTTGAGTCTTTGCTTCTTCTTGGCAATGGTGCCTGCCCGCGCTTTCTAGCCCATTTGCTTAATATTGTATGCTGAAAGTAGTGCAAAGAAATTATAAGTGGTATACTGCTTTCTAATGTTCGCGAAAGGCTGAAAGAAAACATAAAAGGATGAATGAATTTGACTAAGAAAACCCTAATTTCTAACACTGTGCTTTTTATCGGCATCATCGGATATATTCTTCTGTTCGGAGCTTTATTCGGTCAGGGAAATATATTGATTGGTGTATCGACTGTTACAGCAATGCTGATGTTGCTTGAACGTGATTTGACGATTCATCCAATCGCCAATACCCTTAAATTTGCCGCTTTGAATGTATTTATGGGTGCTGCCGCCTTTTTTGCCGGCTTTAATGTATGGCTTGGCATTCCTATCCATTTTATAACTATGTTTGTGATCGGATACACCTTGATATTCAACCTGCGGAATCCGCTTTACCTTCCATTTTCCCTGCAATATTTATTTCTGCTTGCAATCCCGGCAACAAGCGATGAAATGCCGGTCCGCCTGATTGGCCTGGTCTTTGGAGCCATTTCTATCATGGCTATGCAATTGGCTGCGAACAGAAAAAGGATTTCCAAGCATGGTGAGCCTCTTATCCAGGAAACCTGCAAGGCATTAATCGTAAAAATAGATCGGCTTCTTGAAGGGAAGGATTCAAAAGAGGAGGATCTGACCATCAGAACAAGCATCAATAGTCTGAGAACCATGATTTATGATCAGAGAGAAGCGAACTATTACTTAACTGATGAAGGAAGCTTAAACTTAAACATTTCTGCAGCACTGGAAAAAATCCATTCTTTGGTGGATAAAATGGAAAAAGAAGGAGAAGATGCTGCTGTTATATCCCGCGTCAAGGAATTCCTTGGTATAGCAGCAGAAGGGGTGGCTGATCCGGATACAGCTGAGGATTTGCAAAAATCAGCGGAAGAGCTATTGAATGAGCACAGGCAATCACCGTCACTTTTCACGGCAAGAATTCTTGCAAATACTGAGTTCCTGGCTGAGAATTTGCTCCAATTAGCCCAGCATAGCGGCAAGAAGTCAAGCATCACCAGCAAGATTGAAGGAATACCCCAGAAGTTCCGCCGGCTGGGTTTCTTTAAAGGACCGAACCATTCCACATCCCTGAAGTTTTCATATGCAATCCGGATTGCCTTTGGAATCGCGTTTAGCGGCTTTCTCACTGACTATTTCAATCTAGAGGAAGGGCGCTGGATCATGTTCACCGTTCTTTCGCTAATTGTCCCTTTTTATGAGCAGTCTCACCAGAAAATGCGAGACCGGATTTTTGCTACAATAGCAGGGGCTATCCTTGTTTGGCTGCTTTTTGCTGTTTTTCGGTCAGAGCCTGCACGTACGGCCCTCCTGCTTTTTGCAGGCTATTTAATGAGTTATGTGAAAATTTACCGGTACAGTACTATACTTGTGACATTCTCTGCGATTGGTTCCGTTGCACTCATTACTGGAGAAACCCAATTTCTTACAGTTGAACGCTTGTTCATGGTAGTGATTGGCGTAGTCATTGCCCTATTCATTAACCGGTTTATAATCCCGTATCGTGAAATGGATGCCAGACAGGACTTAAAGTGGATGTATAACGATACAATTAAAGAAATGGTAAGTGAATTAGCTGAAGATCCATATGGAAAGAAGCATGGGCACAGCATGAAGAATCTGCTCATCATCACAACCATGATTGAGGAACGCCTGAAACAGAATATGCAGAACAAGGGTGAAAGCGAAGTTGAGATGCAATGGCTTACCCATCAGCGGCTTGCTGCCTGCACACTTTATGAATTATCAATATGGATAAAAAACCACGGGCAGGATATAAAAGAAAATTGCATAGTTGATGACGCTCTTGTTAAGTTAAAGGCATGCCAATCAGAAACAGACGGCTGCCAATCGTACCTTAGCGAACTCGAACACCAGATGAAACAGAACTCCATTTGGGAGCAGCAAATGATTATAAGCATCATTTACGAAGCTGCATCAGAACTGCAGGATGCCCAAAATGCTTTTCAGCAAAGAAAATTGCAGCCTGGCATTTAGGATTAGAATTTTCAAGTAAAACCAAACGAGACCGTCTGGCGATGAAGGGCGGCCGCCTATAACGGTCCCGTTTTGCCAGTTCCATATTCCTGAATTCGGTGTATAGGGTTAGGATGAAGAGATGGCTATCTGATACCATCTCAGACGGTCCCATTTTTAGTCACAGCGGAATTTCTGCATAGAACAGTGTAAAAATTTCCTGCCTTAAAAAAGTGCCTGTTTCCGATAGCGGAGCAGGCACTAATCATTTAATTATACAGTTATTTTTTTCAGGCTATCCTGAACCGGGTTTGTGCCATTTTCCACACCAAGCGTATTTAACCATTTGCGATAGGCAATAGTAAGAGCGTCTGACTTAAGATGCAGCTCAGCCTGCAAATCCAGTGGCAGCAGCTCTGGTTTTTGGCTTTGGACGATGTCTAAATCCTGATAAAAGATGGTATCCTGGAATTCAATAAAAGGCTCATCCGGCATGTCCAGATCATAGTTTCTGGTCAAAAGCATAAATGCCTTGGCCTGCTCGTGACCCTCTTGATTGACAGCAAGCAGAATCGTCAGCTCATCATCCGACCCTTCCGTTGTTTTTGTAAAACGGGCGGTAGTCGGATTGAGGATTTCATACACATAATTAGCATATCCGCCTTTGGAGCGTCCATCAGGGTTCGGCTGGTAGACCGGAATTTTACTGGTAATTATGCGATTATCAACAAATTCAACTTTGTAGTCGACAACCTCCGCATGATCCTCATCTCCAAGCAGGCCTTCATGTACAAACATAAGATGCGAAACATCCAGGAAATTTTCAATAATTCTTGGGGCATTTGCTTTTACCTCATAAGGGCCGCAAATCGCTGTTCTGTAACCATCCATGCTATATTCAGGAAATGAAACAAGCGGTGCCGGATCTTCCCCTAAATTAACCCAGATCAGTCCAAGATACTCTTCACAATGATAAGCGGTTGCCCTTGCTTTCTTTGGAATGGCTCTGCCGCTTGGCAGGGCAGGAATCTTCTCACATTCACCTGCACAATTATACTCCCAGGCATGATATGCGCAAACCAGATTTCCGTTCTTTACCTTTCCAAGTGAAAGGGCCGCACCGCGGTGGATACATAGATCCTTGAAGGCATGAACCCCTTTCTCATTGCGGAAAATAACCACTCGTTCCCCAAGGACAAATACCTGTTTGGGATCCTCCAATAATTCCTCTGCTTTGCATACTGGATGCCATTCATTCCATAATCGATCTTGCTGCATATTCGACACTCACTTTCATTTTTTTAATTGGCATGTACTGTCACTTCATTTGTTTTTACACGATCTTCAAGCTTCTGCGGAAGAACCAGATTGAGAACCAGCGCTGTAATCGCTCCAATTGCTGTACCTGATGAGACAAAATAAGTCACAACATCGGGAAGTCCTTTTAACACATCAGGAGGCATCAGCACGGCAAACAGGGCAAGCATAATCGGCACACCGATCACAAGCATATTCCGTTCTGTAAAAGCCACTTCCTTAATCACTTTGAATCCATTCATCATGATGACTACACATAGAATGGCAAACACACTGTTAATGACAACCCCGGGAATGCATGCAATCAAGTTCATCAGCTTCGGCATCATGCCCAGGATAATCATGATCACACCGCCTGCGATAATCGGCCTGCGGCTTTTCACTCCTGTGATGGCAATGATGCCGGCATTGGAAGAGTAGCCTGTTACCGGTGTCCCCCCAAAGAAGGAACCGATAAAACAGCCTAAGCCTTCTCCAAAGGCCCCGCCATTTAAGCGTTTATCATCCAGATTTTCTCCTGTCACCTTACTAACCGTAAACCACGTGCCAGTTGTTTCGATTGTGACAATAAAATAGATGGCTGCCATAATCAGAATGGCATGCAGATCAAATTCAGGAGCTCCAAAGGCAAACAGGCTTGGCATCTGGAACCACGCCGACTTACCCAGCGATGAGAAATCGACCATGCCAAAGAATGAAGCAGCAATTGATCCTATACCCAATGATAAAATAACCGATACGATTTTAATGTATTTCAGTTTTGATTGGGATTTCTCGCCAATATACATGCAGAAAATCAGCACAGCCGCTGTTGCAGCCGCAACAAATATGTTTTCTCCGAAGTTTCCCGGTGCCGAGTAGATGGAATTGATCGCACTTGGCATTAGTGAAAGCCCCACAACGACAATGACCGTCCCCGCTACAATCGGAGGGATAAATTTCCTGACGGCCTTGCTGAAAACTTTAAGCGGGTAACCCAGTAAGGCAACAAGCAAGGCTCCGGGGATTAGACTGCCAATCATCGCCCCGATTCCGGATGTTGTGCCGATGGCTGCCAGGGCACTAAGCGGCACAAAGGATGGCCCTTGCATGACTGGAAGCTTCATGGCAAATCCTGCTTGAATGATTGTGGCAATACCACAGGCAATAAAGGTCATTTGTATTAACAGTGCACTATCCGGAACAGAAAAGGACAATAATCCTGCTAAAATCATCGGAGGAATGAACAGATCCATCGCCAATACTTGCTGCAGTCCCAGAAAAACGGATTGTCCAACTGAAACTTCTTTTCCCGATTTACTGCTGTTTGTTTCTCGTTCTTCAGCCCTTGCATCCATTATAAGAACCCCCTGTTGGTGTTATGATATCCATATAATCTTTGTTTCTATTAAACGGACCAATAGAAAAAAGCCCAAAGTATATGCTCTCCTCCAAACGTAAAAAAGCATATACTTCGAGCTTAAAAAAATCGAAGTACGAAAAGAACAGACGAATTCCGAATGATTCCTGAGTCCATCCTATTCCTGCTTTTCATAGTCGGTTTATTTACGGTAAACGGGTAGAAACTTGTAGGCCATATCCCTACGATTATATGAAAAACACTATTGAATTTTTTTGATTGAAATTATCTTACAATAACTTTTGTATAAATGACAACAAGATTTTTTACAATACTTTTCTGCTAGACTGAGATTACTCTTTCCTTTACAATGACTATAGTAGCACAAAACACGAACGTTAGGAAGGTATTTATGAGTAAATATACGTGTATTTTTTACGGAACTGCTTTTTCCAGTCTTTCTCCTAAGGAAATTACTATTTTAAAAGACTACTTATTTTTCGTGAATTCAAATGGGATGATAGAAAAAATGGCGGGTCCTGAGCATGAGGATTACCAATCCCTGCTGGCTGCCTATGAGGGACATGCGAACTTTCACCGCTTAGCGGACGGGCAATATTTACTGCCTGGTTTTGTGGACCTGCATGTCCATGCGCCGCAATGGGCCCAATCAGGGACAGCATTGGATATTCCCCTCTATGACTGGCTCCACACATACACATTTCCATTAGAGTCCAAATTTGCAGATTTGGCTTTTGCCAAGAAGGTTTATGAAGATCTCGTGAATACACTGCTCGCAAATGGAACCACGACGGTCCTCTATTTTGCAACCGTCCATAAAGAGGCCAGTTTTTTATTAGCTGAAATATGTGCTGAAAAAGGGCAGAGGGGCTTAGTGGGTAAAGTCGTCATGGATGATCCTGAACAAAACCCGGACTATTATCGGGATGCAGATGCGAAAACAGCATTAGCCGATACGGAGGAGTTCATTTTAGCCGTGAAGGAACTGGCCAAAACAGTTAAACAAGGCGTGTATCCTGTCGTAACACCGCGCTTTATTCCAAGCTGTTCGAATGAAGTATTAAAAGGCCTGGGCGAACTGGCTGCCAAGTATGATACACATATACAATCCCACTGCAGTGAAAGTGACTGGGCCCACAGCTATGTACAGGAACGTTTCAGCAAGCATGATGCGGCTGCACTGCATGATTTCGGATTATTAGGCGAAAAATCGGTGATGGCTCATTGCAATTTCCTGGATGACCATGATGCAGAGCTGTTTGCACGTACGGGCACCGCAATCAGCCACTGTCCATTATCCAATGCCTACTTCGCCAATAGCGTGATTCCGATCAAGCGCTTTATGGGCAAGGGTATTGATATTGGCCTGGGGACGGATATTTCAGCTGGCGCGACTCCAAGTCTATATGATAATGCCAAACAGGCTGTTGTCTCTTCCAGAATGCTGGAAGACGGAGTAAATCCGGATCTTCCTGCCGGGGAACGTGGTGTACCGGCTTCACGGATTTCCATCCATGAAGCCTTTTACCTGGCTACAGCCGGCGGCGGAGAAAGCTTGAGTCTGCCAATTGGGCGAATTCAGGAGAACTATGCATGGGATGTTCAAATTGTCGATACGAAAGTGCCGGGGGCTAGCCTGCCCATCTTCACAGAAAATGAAGCGTTAGATGATATTTTCCAAAAAATCATGTATCTGGTCCGTCCGGAGCATATTCGGGAAGTCTGGGTTCAAGGGGAAAAGGTTCACTCACGTTCTTGAGAGCTTATGCAAATGCCACTTGGCTATTTCCATGTGGCATTTGCACAGCCAGACTGCCCCTTACTCATTCTTCAGCATATCAGCAAGCCGGTGCAGTTCATCCGTCTGCCGGATGCGATATTGGCGCCCTTCCTTCTGCAAGTACCCTTTGTCGCAAAACTGCACAAGAACATGCAATAAGTGGCGATAAGATACCCCTAAAAAATCACAGACGGCCACATGTTTTTCCTTATAGACCTCCCCATCAGCGGTTTGCAGAATGAAATCCGCCAGACGGTTTTCAAGCGGAAAGGAAAGGCTCTGTGAATACTTTTCAGCCATTTTCGTCGCTTTCACACTTAAAAACTTGGTTAATTCCCGGAGAAAGGTCGTATCTTCCAGCAATCTTTTGCGATAGTGATTCAAAGGAATCGCAAAACAGATCGTTTTCGTGGAGGCTTGTATTCCCTTTGTATAGTACACTTCATGTAAAAGCTCCATTTCCCCGATATAATCATGGGCATTGATAAAATTAATCAAAGAAACCTTGCCATTTTGATACGTTACAAAGATTTTGGCTTTACCCTCGATGACATAATACAAATAATCCGGTCTCATGCCCTCGCGTATAATCCATTCATCCCGCTTATATTCGCGAACCTCAATAAACTCTTCAATCGGAAAAGAAAATAAATGCGAAATGGAGTGCTCCTCCAAATACTTCTGCCTTTTTTCCCCTTTAAAAATTTCCATGATTCACCCCAAAATATGAGATATCTCATATTATTGTACGAATCTTCCTGATATCATGCAAATATCGGAGGGATCCTTAATGAATACACAAAGCTGGATGAGCAGACAATTTTTCAGCTTCTTCCTGACCTGGGGCATTTTTCTCCCCTACTGGACAGGGTGGCTGATCCATATAAAAGGAATGACCGTTTCACAGGCGAGTTTAATCATGAGCTTGGGCCTGGCCATTCGGGGGCTTGCCACACTCTTTGCTTTTCCCTATTTATCAGGAAGATTCAGCAGCCGAACTCTGCTGAACGGGATGTCAATCGGCACACTGATCGCCATTCTCTGCTATATCCCGGCCAATTCCTTCACCAGCCTGCTCGCGGTGACACTGTTTTTGCATTTCTTTTACCCTGCACTGATGCCGGCACTGGATAGTGCGGCAGGCATTCTCGTACAGAATAAGCAATTAAAGGATTACGGAAAAAGCCGCTCCTGGGGGTCGATTGGATTTGTCGTATCCGGCATGTTTCTGACCTTTTTTACAGGGGCAATCGGGGACAAAGCTATATTCTGGGCGCTATTGCTCGGCATGGCCGCCGTTCTTTGCCTCGGTTTAATGAACACGCCTGAAGTTCTGTCTGAAAAACCCAAATCTGGCCAGGCAAAGGGCGCCATCATGAAATTATTCAGCATCCGGCACTTTGGCCTGGTGCTCGTCATTGTCATTTTGCTGCAGGCCGCACATGCTTCTTATTACAACTATGGCTACATCTATTTGCAGGAAATCAAGGCACCCAAATATCTCATTGGCGCCATTATTAACATAGGTGTGATAGCAGAAATCCTATTCTTTTTCATTGCCGACCGGACGTTCAGGAAATTCTCTATTGGCTCCTTACTGGCCCTGGCAGCACTCGGGTCGACCGCACGCTGGATACTCGTATTTGCCTTTTCGCATGTCATTATGTTCAGCATTGCCCAGACACTGCATGCCTTCTCATTTGCGATGGCACACTACGCTTTTATGAAATATTTAATCAAGCATGTTCCCCATGAACAGGTGCCGATTACTCAAGGCGTATACTCTGCGCTCGCACTCAGCTGGAGCACGGCTCTTTTCACCATCTTTGGCGGGTATCTGTATGAAATGGAACCAAGGTATGCGTTTATCGGAATGGTGGTATGCACAATTCCGGCTGCGCTGCTTGCGTTTATTTACCGGAGATTGGAACGAAAAAAAGGGACGGAAACCAATCAGCTGGCAGTTTAATGTCACAATAAAGCTAAAAAAGGTGATACATGTGAAGCACCTTTTTTACGTTTGCATCAAGGAGGCTTCAAATTGAAAATCAATAAAGGAATTTTATATATACTGATCGGTGCTTCCTTTTTCGGATTTACACCGATTTTTGCAAAGTTGGGATTTAGTTATGGCTACTCTCTGGGGCAGATTACGATTGCACAGATGGTTATTTCCTTCATTTTATTATGGTCCTTCACATTGATAAAACGCTCCAGTTTCAAAGGGCTCCATATGAAAAACATGCTGCAAATCATGATGACCGGCTGTTTTGTCGGTTTAACCAGCATTTTCTATTATGGCTCCATGCAGTATCTTCCTGCATCGCTGGCCATCATTTTAATGTTCCAGTTTGTCTGGATCGGGATCCTTTTAGAATGGGCTTTCAGCAAAATAAAACCGGCGCCTGTCACCGTGCTTTCGATCATTTTGATATTAATCGGGGTCTTTTTCGCTTCTAATATTGTAAATGGCGACATACAGGGGCTTCCAGTTAAAGGTTTCATTTTGGGAATCCTCTCGGCGATCACTTATGCCGGATTCATCTTCTTCAGCGGCAAGGTCGCTGTAAATGTGGATCCATGGACACGGAGTTCATTGATGGTGACAGGATCAGCCATCCTGGTGCTGATCCTGTTCATGCGTGATATCCCGTCCGTACTGCCTTTGGAGGAAAATCTGCTGACTATTGCCGTCGGGGTTTCGCTATTTGGAGCAGTCCTTCCGCCTCTGTTTTTCGCGGCTGGTGCGCCTCTGGTTTCAGGAGGAATTGCCAATATCCTAACCTCTATTGAATTGCCAATCGCCATCCTGTCAGCAAGCATTATCTTGTCAGAAACGGTAACCCCGCTTCAGTGGCTGGGCACGGCGATTATTCTGGCTGCGATTGCTTTTAATGAACTGGGTACAGGCCTTTTCCGGCGTCGAAAGGAAAGTGCCTGACCCGCACACATTCGCCCGATTGCTGAAGAATCTGCCACTTGAATAATGATTTACTTCTTTGGCAAAAATATTCCCAACAAAAAACAAGTGATGAGCGAGGAGTAATATATGTTAGCCTTTTTCCGGATTGCATTGATTTTAATATCCTGGGCCACTGCGATTTTTCTTCCTAAAGGGTCTCTTTTTAAATATCTCCCTGTTACGCTATTTTCGTCTCTGATTATCCTAACGGAATATCTGTTAGGCGGCCCCCGCAAATGGTGGAAGGCAAAGGGTGGTGCTAAAACTATAGCCAATAACGGATTAACCTTTACTTTTGGACCCTACTTCGTGGGTAACCTTTGGATATTCCATTTAGCTTATAAAAAATTTTGGTTATATACCCTGCTTAATTTAATTTTTGATTACTTGCTTGCTTATCCTCTCAATTCATTTTTTGAGAAAATTAACCTTTACAGATTAAATAAAATTAAGCCCATTCATCTTTTCTTATTTTCATTAAGCTATTCGTTTGTAAATTATGGATTTCAATTGATTTTAGATAAAAGCCCAAATACCCAGCCATCTGATGGTATAGCTAAGGGAACCAGGAGTATTCCTTAGCTTCCCTTTTTCAAGGGAAATGGCAGTTGGAATAAATTGATTGACATCTTTAAAACAACTTTATAATCTTTCGGATTTAATAACTTCATTCGCTTCCTGTTTCAGACAGCAGTGATCGAAGAGTGTTTCTCAGCTCCCGGTTGAGTTCATGCTCCAGATTCCTGGCGAATAAAGCCTGAAGGGGAGGGTTCAGGACCATGCAATGAACCTTTGTCATGAAATCACATCCTCAGTTTTGAAATTCATTCAATACCTCAAAGAAATCGCGTAAGAAATGATAGAAAAGTTTCTCTGCCGGCAGCAGCTGCCGTTCACTGGGAATAATGATTCCTACCGCACGGGTAATCTGTGGCATGACAGGCAGCCTTACTGTGGAACGCGGCAGGCTGTCAGCCAATGTTGATTCCGGAATAAGCGTCAAGCCCAGACCTGCTGAGACCAAGCCTTTAATCGTATCAATATCATCCCCTTCAAATGACACTTTAGGCTGAAAGCCAAGATGACTGCAGGCATCATCGAATAATTCACGCAAAACATATCCCTTAGGAAACAAGATAAAGGATTCATCTTTCAGCTGGTTCAGATTTAATAAAGGTTTGTCCGCAAAAGGATGGGAAGCAGGAACCAAAGCGACCATTTTCTCAGTGAATAAAATATCCCCCTTAACCTTTCTCTCTTTCTTAGGGAGCGGGCCAATCAATGCCATATCGATTTCCCCTTCCGCCACTCCGCTGATTAAATCACGATAAGCGCTCTGTTTCAGTTCAAACTTCACATGCGGATAGCGACCGCGGAAAGCAGATATGATGGAAGGCAGCGTATAGAGCGCCAGACTGCTTGGAAAGCCGAAACGTATTCTGCCTTGCTCCGGGTCCAGATACTCCTTAACTTGCCGTTTGGCATTATCGATTACCTTTATGGCTTCTTCCATCTGTTCCAAAAATATCTTGCCGATCGGCGTCAATTTCACATTCCTTCCTTCACGGATAAACAAATTCACCCCCAGCTCCGATTCAAGGTTGAATATCTGTCTGCTCACAGCGGATTGTGCCACATGTAAAGCCAAAGCCGCATCGGTTACATGTTCTCTTTTCGCTACTTCAATAAAGTATTTAATCTGCCTTAATTCCATCTGGTTTTTCCTCCCTTCTGCCATTCATCTAATTGTGGCATCATTATTATCTAATTTTCATATTGTTTAGATTGATTTACAACTATAAAATGAGAGAATCATACAATTTTTGAATAGTTGAAAATTATTGAAGAATTCAATTTTGACTAAAAGGGAGGGCCATTGGCAGCATGACTGCAATAACAGAAATTAATGAGAAGCGAATACAGGCGTACGATTATGTTCAAGAGGTATTCGAAACAGTCAAAAAGCGCAATCCTAATGAAAGTGAATTTCATCAGGTCGTTAAAGAAGTGTTTGATTCACTCGTGCCAGTATTTGAGAAAAACCCGATATACATGGAGCAAAGTATTCTTGAAAGAATAGCGGAACCTGAAAGAGTAATCACCTTTAGAGTCCCCTGGGTGGATGACCGGGGAAAAGTACAGGTGAACCGGGGCTTTCGGGTACAATTCAATAGCGCAATCGGTCCCTACAAGGGCGGCTTGCGATTCCATCCTTCTGTTAATGCCAGCATCATCAAATTTCTGGGCTTTGAACAAATTTTCAAAAATGCCCTTACAGGCCTGCCAATCGGAGGAGGAAAAGGCGGAGCTGATTTTGATCCTAAGGGGAAATCTGATGGGGAGATCATGAGATTCACACAAAGCTTCATGCTGGAACTAAGCAGGCATATCGGACCGGATATAGACGTTCCTGCCGGAGATATCGGGGTCGGCGCCAGAGAAATAGGCTATCTGTTTGGACAGTATAAGAGAATCCGTGGAGGCTATGAAGCTGGAGTCCTGACAGGGAAAGGAATCGGGTATGGCGGAAGCTTAACCCGCACTGAAGCGACTGGTTACGGTACGGTTTACTTTGTACAGGAAATGCTGAAGGAAATTGGCCTTTCCTTTAAAGAAAGCACTGTCGTTATCTCCGGTTCAGGAAATGTCTCTACCTATGCGATTGAAAAAGCGGCACAGTTAGGCGCGAAGGTTGTAGCCTGCAGCGATTCTGACGGCTATATCTATGATCCTAACGGCATCAGCCTTGATACAGTAAAAAGGCTGAAGGAAGTTGAGAGAAAAAGGATCCGGGAATATGTGAAAGAACATCCCTATGCCCAATACTTTGAGGGATGTTCCGGCATCTGGTCCATCCCCTGTGACATCGCTCTTCCGTGTGCGACACAAAATGAAATCGATGAGGCAGCAGCAGAAATCCTTGTTGCCAATGGAGTTAAAGCCATTGGCGAAGGAGCAAATATGCCATGCACATCCGGGGCCATCAATGAGTTTCTAAGAAACAGCGTTCTCTTTGGTCCGGCAAAAGCGGCCAATGCAGGCGGTGTTGCCGTTTCTGCATTAGAAATGGCCCAAAACAGCTCAAGATTATCCTGGACATTTGAAGAAGTTGATGAAAAACTGCAGCAAATTATGATGAATATATACCGGAGCAGCGTCAAAGCTGCCGAGGATTATGGCTATCCAGGCAATCTGGTGGCAGGCGCTAATATCGCAGGATTTATAAAAGTAGCCGATGCCATGATCGTACAGGGAGTTATATAAAAATGAAAAAGGGTGATGCTATTAATGAAGCATCATCCTTTTCCAGTCAGATACGCAGTTATCTTTTTATGGACGGAATAATCTTAATCTCTCCTGCAGGCATTCTAAAACTTCTTCCGGCATTTCCCTGACCGTGGTATCTTTACCCAGGAAAAGCAGCCAATTGGTGACTTCATTCAGTTCCTCTCTATTGTTAACATTGATAAACGTTTTGAGAACAGCTGTGGTCTGGTAAGGGTTTGTATAGGCAATGGAAGTCTTAATAGGATGGTATTTCTTGAACTGGGCAATTGCCTGTGGACCGAGTTCAAGGACAAGATTGACAGCCTCGTCCTGCAGACTTAGTTTTTCTAAAATATTTTTCCTGCTTATTCTTTTTTTCACCGGATATGGTTCGACTTCGATGAGATTATCCACGGGTAATATTTGTCTCTTTTCTTCCTTTAAATCAAAGGCTTCAACCTTCCAAATGCTTTTTTCACGATAAAGGTGCAAAAGATAAATGGGATAAGTCCTGACTTCCTTCTCTTCTTTTATGGTAATCAATAAATAGCGATCCAAAATAAGAGATTGAATGAGTTTTTCCAGCATCGGATGTGGGAGGTCTGACAGATCAAGCAGATCGGGATTATTAGGATTGGTCCCTTCAAACAGCAGAATTTGATTTAAAAGAACCAGGTCTTCCTGCTGGGATTCCGAAATCAGGCCGAGTAATTTTTCAGCTAAAGACTGACGGCTCATTAGATAGGGGAGCTGCAGATTTCTTGTAGCCATAAAGGCGATAAACAGAGCTTTGATCTCATTATCGGTAAAGCGTACAGTGGGCAGGACGGAGTTATTCATGACAAAATAACCCCCATCCCTTCCCACTTCAGCGACAAGCGGCATCCCCATGGCTTCTATTTCCCGAATATCCCGAATCGCTGTTGAACGGGAAATGTTAAATTCCTGCATGATTTCAGAAATAGTAAAGTGAGCGCGGTTGTTGATATACCGCATCATTACATTAATCCGTTCCACTTTTTTCATTGGCTTCTCCTAAACAGTATCATTTTCTGACATGATTTAACGTTATTATAAACTTATCAAATGGGCAAATCATTTGAAATGGAAAAAAAGGATGGTTTTGAATATGGCAAATTATACTCTGGAAGAAAAAGAAAGCTTTACCGTTTTAGGCATTGGAACTGAATTGAAGAGCGATTACACAGATTATGCAGGCATAAATAAGGAAAAAGCAGACTTCTGGCAGGCAGTCAAACAGGATGGAAGGCTTGACAAATTAAAGGCCGTAGCGACAAATGATTACATTTTTGTCGTAAACGAAGCCGTAAATAACAAGATGATGCATTATGCAGGCGTCATGACAGAGGCAACTCTGCCGGAAGCAACGAGATTGATTCAATTTCCTGAAGGAGAATACCTCGTTGTGAAAGGGGAAGCCAGCACATCTGAAGAATTGAGCAATATGCTTACGGGGATTGCCTTTGGTCAAGCTCTGCCGGAAGCAGCAGATTACGCCTATGTCGGCGGTCCTAATGCCTCGGTTGAAATGGGGCAGCGAAACGGAATGGTTTTCGGTGAAATGTGGATTCCTGTTGTGAAGAAATAGGAGATATAAACAAAAGGTGCCTGCCCCCGGCACTAGCTGGGGACAGGCACACATGCTTTTCAATTTCTGCTTTTATTTGTAATCATTTCTAGGACCTGCATCCATTACAACCTCTACCATATTGGAAGGCCCCATTCTTAGTTTAGGTCTATACTCCGAATCAGGTAAACTGTACAGCTCCAATGGACTTATAATTACTCCATCTGGCGTATTATGGAGGACTCCGGGCACACAGGTATAAATGCGGTCATCATTGTTGGCATTTTTGGCTGATATCGTAACGGAGGTGCCGCTATGATTATCTATACTCATGGACACTTTGTATCTGTAGAATGAACCTGTTCCATTAGACTGGGCAGAGTAAACGACAGGCACGACTGCCAGGATATCATTATTCAGTCTCAATTTAATTACTTCTGTCTTCGTTGAACTGTAATCTCTTCTCACATCACCCATATGTTCAACTGCTCCGTTTGCAAAACTTCTAAGTGGAGGTGTTCCGCTTGCACCAAACATGGCGACATCGATCTGCCTGCCATCCTTTGTATAAACCAGAGCATAGATATCATAATCTGTTCCAGTTTTCCAGGATACCGTGGCTGTAATTGTTGGTGTTTTTTCAATGATCACCGGCTTTTGACCTTTGTCGAGACTGATTGTGCCCTTCACCTTTTCAAGAGTGATCGTGTTTTGGAAATGTTTGTTTTCGGCAGCAGCAGGAAGAGACTGAACAGTCTTAGTTTCAGCAGGCTTATTATCCTCAGTGGAGTCAACTTCCACACCGTAATTGTTACATAACCCTTCAAGCCCGGATTCAAATCCGCGCCAGATTGATTTTGCCTTTATCTGACCATTCCTTACATATAATTCTAAAACCACAATTCCATTTTCCTTTGTAAAACTGGATGGAGTTAACTCGATGGTGGTATGACCCGTACATATCTCGGCTTTTAAATTCTTTACATTCGAGAACCCCATGTGATTATCCTCTGTCAGAGTAATCGCTATTTTATGAATGCCAGCAGGCACTTTACTCATATCAAATTGAATAGTATGTACTTTCCTAGTCCCTTTAGTTTCAGCCGGCAATAGAGCTGCTTCACCAGAAGGGCTCTTTGGCTGATTATAAAAAATAATCCCGCTGTCTCCTTGTACCTTATCTGAATCTGTTAAAAGGAAAGCGGTTAAGGAAATATCGATCAATTGAGACATATCGTAGCTAACAGTGACATAACCATTTGGGGAACTTAACACTGTATTTCCCCCCATTTGCAGCATTGAATTCAATTCAACCACTCCTGTTTCTCTATTTAAAATTTTTTGCAGATCTTTATATTAAAATTATAATCTCACTGTAAATAATACCACTTTATTGAAACCATATAGGTGAAAACTACTGCAAATTAAAAAGCAGCCGCAATACAGCAGCTGCTTTGAAAAGGGGAAACAAAAGAACCGTCCCTATTTTCCGAACGCGTCAAGCTATACTGGCATAAATTGATTAGATAAAACAGCACTATACTTTGGAGGAAAGAGAATGGACCCTATGTATGCCTACCGGGTAAATCCGCAAACAACACAGAATGGCCCTATGCAGGTGATTGCCAGAGAACCCTTTGTTTATGAAGCGCTGCGCAGTTTAAAAGGAAAAAGAGCCGTCCTGGATACCACATGCGGTTCAGTCAGCGGAGTGGTTGTTGATGCTAAGCTTGATCATGTTGTCATTCAAGAATATGATTCTACATTTTTTGTTCGCCTTCGTGAAATCGTCTGGATAATGCCTGAATCCTAACCTGCCCGTGTTTTCATTAACTCCGGACTAAAATCTATTAACAGCGACAATCACATGAGCATTTTTAATAGATAGCCCGCGATGTACTGAGTGTTCAGGTATAGTCCCGGCTATCACTACATATCCCATTTATTCAGTCCACAGGATCAGGAACTGACTCTTTATTTCTTCTTTCTTATAGCTTCGGATAAACGACAGTCCCATCTTCTTCAATGATTGGCATGGCTCCCCACTTCCCCAATTCATGTGGGATGATCTTCGGATTTCCCTTGGCATCAGGAATGAGATGGCGCACATCCCATCCATTTGCCTTCAGCCAGTTGCTGATGAGAAGGCGATGACATCTTGCCGGATGATATTCTGAACACATATAGACGAGCGTCGTTTCTGCGGCCTGTTCCTTGAGCTGCTCCAAAGCATACTGAAAATCATCCGTCAGTGTATAATCCGCATAATTGTGAAACGAGCGGTTATTCCATCCTTCGTTCAATTGCTCTCCTACCAGGCCCGACATTTTCCTTCTCCCGCCAAGACCGGGAAAATGGCGATAATGAATCCCCGCTTCCTTCAGCCACTGGGCCATGTTTTCTTTTTTAAAGTGTGAATTCCTGCGGCTTGCAGGAAATGCCCGGACATCTGCCACAAAGTTAATTTCAGCTGCTCCCAGCAGCTTTAAAAATTGTTCGATCGAATGGTTATAATGTCCAATCGTATAAACTTTCATGATTATCTTCCCCTTAAAACAAAGACTCTGTTGTTCAGGTTCATGTATCCTTTATGCTGAGTGCAAAGTGCATGCTGCTTCAGCCATATTTCTTCTGATGCTCTTTTTTTCGCTTAAGATAATCCTGATCCTCCCGCGCGAGCTTCCATTTCTCCATAAAGATGGACGCCGATTCTGCCTTCACCGGATCATTCTGCCTTTCGTTTACCTTGCCATTCTCATCATATTTCTTCCCGCCTTTGTAATTCGTATACCGGCGGGCTCTTGTATAGCCCATCTGCAGAAATTTCCTCGCCATGTCCATTCCGACAAAATCTTCTTTCTCCTTATAATCAAGAAACATCTGATAAATTTTATCGGATGACTCCTCAGCGATATCCGGAGTCTTAAATCGCCAATGCTTCAGGATCTCGCTCTTATAAGGCTCCACCAGCAGCACACCCTGTTCTCCCCTGCCAACCCTATACAGTTCAGGATTCTTGCGGAAATCTATTTTTTCAAAGTCCAGATCGTAATCGAAGGCCATATCTGTCACCCTTTTTATATTGGGTTTACCCTTGGCGGTCTTTTTGTATGCAGAGTATAGTTATTTAGTGCTTTCGGGAAGCAAAGGGTGGGTGGCTCTCGTATTCCTTGTACACATAAAAATGGGCTTTTTGACGAAAAGTTTTATTGACAATTAAGCTATTTAGTCATACTATATACTAGTAATAAGTAACACAGAATACCGTTAAAATGGAGATGAAAAATTTGGAAAATATTACAGAAATGCTGAAAGGGGTGCTTGAGGGTTGTGTGCTTGAGATCATCAGCCGCGGAGAAACTTATGGCTATGAAATCACGCAACAGCTGCGAGAACTTGGATTCACTGATGTGGTTGAAGGCACAGTTTATACAATCACCATGCGACTTGAGAAAAACAATCTGGTGAACATCGAGAAAAAGCCATCCACTATGGGACCGCCGAGAAAATTTTACACACTTAACGCAGCAGGTCAAGAGCATCTTGAAACTTTTTGGAAAAAATGGGATTTCGTCTCAAGCAAAATTAACGAACTCAAAACAAAAATAAATTCAAAAGGAGAAGTCATATGATGAGTATATTTGAAAAAATCTTTGGGGATTTTAGCGAAAAGAAAGCATGGCGTGAAATGGAAAACCGTGCAAAATCCTTACCAGAAGACTACTGCATAGCCTACAAAGCAATGCAAAAATATCTCTGGAACACTGGCAGCGTGGTGGATTGGCAAGAAACAAAATTCGTCTTTAATCACATCATTGACCTTCTTGAAGAAGCCGCAGCCGATGGCAAGCCCGTTAAAGAAGTTACTGGCAATGATGTAGCAGCCTTCTGTGATGATCTTGCCAGTGATGCAAAATCATGGGTTGATAAGCAACGGCAAAAACTCAACGATGCGATTAAATAATACAACTGTACTGAATAGCTTAGTATCTTAAAGGAGACTACAATGAACTTTTTAGAAAAAATAACCGGTAGCGATATAACTAAAGCCATGAAAGATTTTGAAGCACGAGCAAAAGTCTTGCCAGCTGAATATCAAACTGCTTGGCAAGAAATTAAAAATAAACTCTGGATTCACGGAGATTTCACCGGCCGTAATCTGATGCCCATCCTTGACAGTACTCTTGAATTGCTTGAAGTTACAGCAGCAGACGGCCAGAGCATCGAAGAAGTACTAGGAGATGATATCAACGGCTTCTGTGAAGCCCTTGTTGGTAACGAAGGCGCAAAATCTTATAGAGATAAATGGCGTGACCAACTCAACAAGAACGTCGCAAAAAAATTAGGAGGACTGAAATGAGCATCAAAAAAGTCATTGAAGGCAAAAAAGAATGGAAAGCCCATGTTTCACGTGTCAAAGCGCTTCCACAAGATTACCAAATTGTCTATAAAGAGATCCAAAAATATCTCTTCAAAGTCGGTCCTGTTGAGCTAAACAATGGTATCGGACTGCTTTCTGACATTCTCAGCTTCTTTGAAGAAGGAGCAGCAGCTGAAAAAGGTGTGCTTGAAGTCACAGGAACAGACGTTGCTGCTTTCTGCGATGCACTTATTGAAGACTCAAAAACTTATGCTGATCTCTATCAAGAATCGATCAATCAAAAAGTCGATAAGGCTATGAAAAAATAGAAGGAATTTAATAAGCATGTCATCTCTTTCCTCCTTCCATTAAACAGATACGAATAAATTGAGTTGTTCGAAGCAAGTGCGGCAGAAGACAGCCAGCTCCTGGACAGCACCAGGTTCGACTTAAGGTCCTTCGACTGCGAACCAGTGGCAAACGCTAATAACTTTGTCGGCAATTATCGTGAAGATTTGAATGAGATCGATTTGGAAAAAGACAACTTCAATAGATAGTCCTACTGAATAGCTGGTTACAAATATGAATGTGCCACCTTCACTATTCAGTTATATTTTTACTCCAGTAGTAAGTAATACAGATTATCAGTCAGACTAAGTAGCGGGTATTTTAGGCAATCAAGCTCCATCATTTTTATAAGGAGGAAAAAAGTATGAGTAATGCAGCGATTTCTGTAAAAGGGTTGAAAAAATCCTTTAAAGACAAGGAAGTCTTAAAGGGGGTAGATTTTGAGGTGCGGCGTGGCGAAATTTTCGCACTGCTGGGCTCAAATGGAGCAGGCAAGACAACGGCGGTCAACATCCTCTCGACGCTGATGAAGCCCGATGGCGGCGAAGCAGCTATTTGCGGCTTTGACTCCCAGCGTCAACCGGATCATGTTCGCCAGAGCATCAGCCTGACAGGACAATTTGCAGCTTTAGACGGCATGCTTACAGGAAGAGAAAATCTGATGATGATCGCCAACCTTCGCGGAGTTTCCAATCCCGCTCAAGTCGCCGACAATCTGCTTGCCAAATTCAGCCTTACCGATGCGGCCAACCGCCGGGCGGACCAATATTCCGGCGGGATGAAGCGCCGGATTGACATTGCCATGAGCCTCATCGGGACGCCAGCCGTCATTTTTCTCGACGAACCGACGACAGGGCTTGACCCCGAAGCGCGGATTGAAGTCTGGAATACCATTAAGGAACTTGCTGGAAGCGGCACGACCATCCTGCTGACGACCCAGTACCTGGAGGAAGCCGAACAACTGGCAGACCGTATCGCCATCCTGCATGGCGGAAAAATCATTACGAGCGGTACCCTTTCCGAACTTAAAGTGATGTTCCCGCCAGCGAAAGTGGAGTATATCGAGAAGCAGCCGACATTGGAGGAAATTTTCCTGGCAATCATCGGCAAAGAGGAGGAGAAATAAATGAAAAACAAAACAGGGGTATTACTTGGACGCTTAATGTGCAACATCCTGCGCAGCCCGGATACGATTATCACGGTGGCAATTACGCCGATTATGATGATGCTGCTGTTTGTTTATGTATTTGGCGGCTCCATAGAAACGGGCACGAACAACTACGTCAATTATTTATTGCCGGGAATCTTGCTGATGGCTATTGCATCCGGCGTCACTTACACTACATTGCGGCTGTTTAACGATGTAAAGAGCGGGCTGATGGCTCGTTTCATTACCATGCCTATTAAGCGCTCGTCGATATTGTGGGCTCACGTGTTGACTTCGCTTGTTTCCAATGCGCTTACTGTCGTGGTGGTTATCCTTGTTGCCCTCTTGATGGGCTTCCGTTCCAGTGCTGATATTCTGGATTGGCTTGCCGTAGCCGGGATACTCGGGCTGTTTACGCTGGCACTGACGTGGATTGCAGTCATTCCTGGATTGAAAGCGAAATCTATGGAAGGGGCGACAGCCTACTCGTACCCGCTGATTTTCCTGCCGTTTATCAGTTCGGCCTTTGTCCCTACCGAAACCATGCCTAAAATTGTTCGTGCGTTTGCTGAGAACCAGCCCGTGACTTCAATCGTGAATGCGATTCGTACTCTCTTGTATGAAGGGTCTGTTGGCAGCGATATCTGGATTGCACTTTCCTGGTGCATCGGCATCATGGTCATCGCTTACTTCTTCGCCACTAAAGCATTTAAACGCCAGTTAGGGTAAGTACACAATTAGGGGCTTAGCCATATCAAAGTCACACGCTGCCAGGTAAGGACTACCGCCTGTTTACGGTTTCTGACTTATGATGTGATGTAACCCCTGCCTGCTTTAACCCAAGTCCCTGACCCCTTGTATTTTAAAGCGGTAGTATAGTTGGGGTCAGGCACCTGTATTAGGACACCCCTTTACTTTATAAAATTTGGATTGTGCACTTTTTTACTTTTGTAAGATTCACTGGACTTTTATCTCTTCTTCGGCCATTGATATTCGTTATGGTGTCGCTGCAGAAGAAGCAGCTGCCTGGTCGGCCTTCACACAATCAATTGCAACAACGACGGCAACCAAGATGGCTTCCATTTTTTCATCTATAATTTGAACCTTGTAGCTGTCGCCCCAAGTAAACCACTCCTTGCTCACTTTCCCAATAACTTCGCCATGCTGTAATACCTGAAAATCCATGTCCCACCAATTACCATGTACTTCAATGCCTGCCGCATCAATCGTATAGCGTGCTTTAAAGAAGGATAACTCCTTCTTAATCGTCAGCACCTCTCGACCATTTACCTCAACAAAAAATTTCGGTAAAAAGCTAAACACCTTTTTCGTAATGAGGGCTATTTCATCTCTTGCTGTATTCATAATGGAGAATGTCTTTGGAATTTGCATAAAACTCCCCTCTACATAATATACATCGTACTCCTGCTGGTCCTTTACTGTAAATTTGCCACTAAGACTAAACACCTTCTGCTTTATATAAAGTTGCCTCACATTATGACCCCCTTTTTATATAGCATATTACAAATTAGTATAATCTTGTTCTATCTGTTATGAAACATCAAGGAAGACCACCATGTAACTAATCGGATATACTTTGCATTCATTTTAAAGAATCCTAAAGTTCAAGCTACTTTAATAATGAATACAGTTGATATCCCATATAAATAGCCATAGCCCATATAATAAGAGCGGAAACTTGATTCATATATTTTAAGAACTTACCATTTTTATCAAATTGGCCAATCTTCCTGCCTGAAATCGCTAAGGAAAAGAACCAGATCCAAGAAATCATTATACAAGCCACGGTAAACACCCATTTCTCATATCCTGTATAAGCCAATGAACTAGTTCCTATAACTCCAATAGTATCCATAATAGCATGAGGATTAAGTAATGAGACAGAAGCAGCAAAAGTAACCTGACGACGTGCAGAAAAACGGTTTTGTTCTTGATTAGCGTTTATTTCGGATGTGTTTTTCCAGATGATCCAACCCATATAGGCTAAGAAAAAGAATCCTACTAAAAATAACAAAATCTTTAACCATTCAAAACTAAAAACAATAATAGATACCCCGGCAACAGCCAAATAAATCAGTATTGTATCACAAACCCCTGCTGTAATAATTGCAGGTAGAGCATTGGTGAATTTGTTGTGTGCCGCTCCTTGATTAAATACAAATACATTTTGAACTCCTAAAGGTAAGATTAATCCAAATGCCAATACCATTCCATGAAATAATGGTTCCACTATGATTCCCCCTATTCTTATATAGAATAGCTAAGGACCATTCATATGTCTCCAACCAATTGGATGGGAGTCTATCCAACCATTTGGTATAATTTTAAAAAAGTGATTGGAGATAGCCTATGTCTGAATTAGATTGGAAGCCAGAAAAAAATTCATCCGTTCCTTTACATCAGCAAATATATGATTTTATGAAAAACAAAATAATGAACGGTGAATGGACAATAGGCACTAAAATACCGCCACAAAGAAATTTAGCAAAACGATTTCAAGTAAATCGAAGTACCATTGTAACTGCACTTGAAGAACTGGCTGCCGATGGATTAATTGAGTCTAAGGTTGGAAGCGGTACTAAGGTGATTAACAATACCTGGAGCCTGCTTGCTTCCACTCCTCCTCCAGATTGGATTAGTTATGTAAAATCCGGTATTCATAAACCAAATATAACGATCATCCAAGAAATTAATAGAGCCGAAGCAGACCCTACTATGATTAGGCTTGGAACAGGAGAACTTTCACCAGATCTATTGCCCAACAGAAAGATGGGACAAATACTGCAAATAGATACTGAGCAGTCTTTATCGCTTGGATACATGGAGCCTAAAGGAAGCCTATCTTTACGTAAAACCGTTGGTGCATATTTAAGAACAAAGGGAATTGAAGCTTCCCCCGAATCAATCTTAATTGTTTCTGGAGGGCTCCAGGCACTGCAATTGATTTCAATTGGATTATTAAAAAGAGGATCCACAATACTTCATGAATCACCATCCTATTTAAACTCCGTACACGTTTTCCAATCGGCTGGAATGAATTTATTGGGTATTCCCCTTGAAAAAGGAGGAATTAAAAGTGACTCAATTAGACGTATGAAGCGACAGCATCATGCGGCTTTACTCTATACGATACCCACTTTTCACAATCCAACCGGCACAATAATGTCTGAAAAAAGGCGGCTTGAATTAATAAAGGTTTGTCAAAGGGAGTCATTACCTATCATCGAGGATGATGTTTATAGTGATTTATGGTTTGAAAACCCTCCGCCAAATCCTTTGAAAGCTAATGATACACAAGGAAATGTCCTGTATATAGGCAGCATGTCCAAAACATTGAGCCCCGGTTTGCGAATCGGTTGGATTGTGGGACCTGAACCTGTCATCGAACGTTTAGCAGATATAAAAATGCAAACAGATTACGGGTCAAGTTCCTTATCACAATATGCTGTAGACAAATGGCTTAGTAGCGGTATGTATGAGGGTTTCTTAAAGGAAACGAAAGAGGAATTACGATTCAGAAGGGATTTCACCATTCAAATTTTAGAGAAATATTTTTCCGAGATAGCAACATGGAACACCCCAAAAGGTGGATTTTATATCTGGCTTAAATTACTAACAGGTGTTCCCACCCGAAAGCTATTTAACACAGCCCTTCGAGAAGGGATTTTATTAAATCCAGGTAGTGTGTATGATAATAATGATGAACAGCATCTTCGTATTTCCTATTCATATGCATCAATGGATCAACTAGAAAAGGGGCTGGTTTATTTAGCACACCTAATTAAAAATTCTTCTATGAATTGAATTTATTGAGGATACCGTAATAACGGTATCCTGATTTTTATAAGAGCCTACATAATAAGTGCTTATCTTAGTTCAACTTTTTGTTTTACCGCTATTTGTGATACGGTTCTCCGTGTTGCATCTAAATGAGGTTTTTATTTTTTACATATATTTTCAGTTAGTTATTCTCCAAGTGATTAACCTATACAGGGGATATAATTTTGCGATTTTATCCTCTGCTATCTTAACGAGATTTTCTGGAGTCTCAAGATGTTCCTCATCAGGGTTTATGCGAAAAATACAAAATGATTCCAATCCCTCACTGTCATATTTCGTGTAAAAATCAGTAAACTTATTTGGGTCTTCTTTATCAATATTAAAAGAATGTACAGACATGTCTTTGTTTGGATTATATATATGCCATACAAATTGTTCCCCTTTTAACTTTGCTATTTCATTATGAATTTTATCTTTGAGTCGCTCAATATTATCCTTTAGGTAATCTCTATCAATACAGCCCTTGGCAGCAGTTGCATGGAATAGACCAATTTCTACTCCCTTACTAACTACTGATATCTGCATACACGCATGCCTAATAAAGCTTTCATGAGTTTCTGTCTTGCTTCCCCCAATTAATGCATCCTTACTGTGCTTACCGTAACGAAGGCAAATCCACGATAAACGCTTGTAATTATGTTTCGAAGGACTGATTTGAGAAGTTATAAGTTCCGGTCTTCTTCTCGAAGACCAGTTATTGTGTAAATTCATTTTTGACATGGGGTGTTTCATTAAATTATTTAGCTTAAGTAATTTGTTACGAACAACTTCTCTTCTTTTGAGAATTATACGGTCATTCTCAGCTTGATACTTTGGAAAGAATGTCTCATAGTCTTGAAACGTGAAAAAGTATCTATCTAAGTCATAGTCAGATTCCTTAAATGGGTCTTGATTATCGACAAATATTTCATTAATTTTACGATTTGCTTTTTGGTTAGCATCTGATAAGTTTTTTAATTCTCCATCAATATCCTTATAATTTTCTATAATTTTATCCGTTACTTTCTCAGAAGCTAATAAACAATGTTCAATGAATTCCTCTAGACGTCCTATGCTATTTGATTGTACTTCATGGATTAGTTCTAGATTTCCATCCAATCCGCCACGTGTAAAGTTTGCCGAACCATGAAAGGCTTTAATACCTTGGGGAGTGTAGAACATAAATACCTTTGCATGTAATTTTTCCTTGTGTACGATATATACATTGGCTAAACTAGATAATTCTTCTAATAATGCACCAGGTTTATTCATGCTAAATTCCTTAGATAAATACAGAGTAATATTATCCTTATTTAGATTGCTCTTAGCCATTAATTCTTTGATAAATTCTACTCCATAATTCGAGAAATAAGCAGATACAATATTAATATTTTTGACCTCCAAATCCTTTACTACCTTTTTAATGTATCCCTTTTCCCATACCCATTTATCAACTTCCAAACTGCTCATAATCCCACCACGCTTATTATTTATTATTACTAGTTTAATAACAGACCTGAACTACTTAAGAAAATAGCAAAGCTGTACATCATCAGCACTGAGTACTCCAATTCTTAAAACCATAGAATTTTTCAGGTTAACTTCCTCTTGAAATTCTAATTCTAAAGAATTGCTTAGAATTTTATTCAACTCTTCCTTTTCTTCTAATAATATCATAGCTTGATGGGGTAAAAGTGCAAATTTTTCCATCTGTTCACCATTGCTTAGATATCCATATAGACCGTAAAATTCCTCCTCTAAATACTCTATTAAATCCTCCTGTAGTTCCTGCTTTAGTGCTAATAATTCCTTTAACTTCTGGATTTTTTTCATATCAAATACCTCCAATTATTTTTGAGTACGCTCTGTTACCATACAGACTACAATTCCAACCACCGTTCCTAATAAGAAATATGGCAATCTAATACCTCCTTCCATTCTTAAATCCCTTATTCTTGAAACCTTTTAAGCTCGCATTTTATCATCCATAAATCCTTTCTTAGCTATTGTATAAATAGTTAGTCCAAACATAACTCCTGCCTTAAACAAGCTAATCGGTGACATAGACTCACCTCCTTTATCGGAAATCTAACACCAAAAAAGAGACGAAAACTCTTATAGAGCAAACCTCCCTGACTTGTAAACGTTTTGATTGTTCTACCTTTCAGACTGCCAATTCTTCAAACGAAGCTAATAGGCTTAACAAGTTCACCACCTTTCAGCAAACCAATTCCGATATCCTTCAAACCATGCTTATCCTGTAATAAGAACACAACGTTCGATGCACCGCCATCGTAGAAGAATACCCAACATGTTAGTTCTGGTTTGTTTTCATCTGGAATAGTAGCCTTAACCTCTTCGTTGCTTATGTCATCCACTGATAGGGTCCTAACGTCGGCTTTCCAGTCCTTCTGTGCTAAATGTGGGTGATGCTCCTCCATGTAATTCCTGAATACATTAATAATGCTCATAGGTTATTTGCTCCTTTTCATAGGTCGATTAAAATAGAAAAAGGGGGAGAGAACTCATCCGTAATAGATGAATCCTCTCCCCCTTTAAAGGTGAAGTGTTTTGCAACTTCTTTATTAAGTTGTATTTGTATCGTGTCAATCTTCCGGTCCTCATTGATGGTGATTTGACGGATGAGCAGGTGCATCAGTCTTTTCCTCTGCTCCCTGGTCAATGATTCTTGATAGGCACTTTTGAAGTTTTGCATGACCTGTTTGACCATTGAAAAGTTTATGAGTTGTGTACCACCTTGCCCTATCTGCAGTTCAATAGGAGATAGTCTCTCTTCAAGTCGTTCCTTTTCTTCATTCAAAGTGGATAACCGCTGCACAAGGTCTGCTTTTTGAATCAAATCATCTTCGTACAAACCAAGGACTTTCTCTTTCTTTTGTTGATTGGATTCTATTGCCTTTTTCAAGGTCTCATATTCGTGTTGAAGCGGAGAAGAATCTTGTTCTTTCTTGTTATTAATACGTTCAACAATTTGCTCTATAAGCACATCACTTGTGGCTATGTTTGATAGCTTTTCAAGCACATGAGGGTCTGCATAATCCGTCCTTACTCCATTCGACCGACAAACTGCTGAACCTTTATTCTTCCAAGCTCCACATACATAATACTCCAGAACCTTTTTTGTTCCGTCTTTGAGTGTATTCGTTGTCCTTCCAATCACCATTCCTGCCCCACATGCAGGACACTTCATGATACCAGTGAGAGGGAACTCCCCGTCATGTATTCGATTAGGCTTGCCGCTTCTACTCGACATGATATTTTTTGCTTTTTCCCATGTTTCTTCTGAAATGATAGCTTCGTGCTGCCCCTTTTCAATCACAGGGTGAGGATTAATATTGTTTCTTCTCTTCTCGTTCCAATCTCTCCGGACATTATAGCGAATAAATCCTGCATAAAGTGGATTGCTTAGAATCGTTTTTACCCCGTTGATGGAGAAGTCTTTGTTCTTTTTAGTCCGGTGTCCTTCATTGTTGAGTTTATTTGCGATGGATTTGTAACCATTCCCCTCAACGTAAAGGTCAAATACCTTTCGGACCGTTTGCGCTTCTGTTGGATTAACAACAAGTGTTGAGAGTTTTCTCTTACGGTTTTCTCCTGGAACACTCACAACATCATAACCAAGAACCTGCCCGCCATTCCACGACCCTTCTTTAGCTCTTGCTAACATCCCCATTTTTACGTTTTGAGCGATATTATCTCTTTCAAATTCAGCAATGACTGCCAACATCCGAAATTGCATTTTCCCCGCTGGAGTTTCCGTTTCGTAGCGTTCCGTAAATGAACGAAAAACAATGTTTCTCATTTCTAGTTCTTCAACAATATTTAGTAAATCCTTTGTCTTACGAGAAAAGCGGTTCACCTTCCACACGAGTACCAAGTCAAAGTCTTTACCCTTGGCATCATGCAGTAATTGTTGTAAGGCTGGTCTCCCTTTGATGTTCTTTCCGCTTTTCCCTCGGTCCACGTATTCTTTATGAACAACATATCCTTCTCGTTCGCACATTTCTTTTAGCACACGGACCTGTTCATCAATACTGTAGCCTTCTTCAGCCTGTTCCAATGTGGAGACTCGAGCATAGATAGCGGCTCTTTTCTGTGTTCCAGTTCGGCTGAATTGGTCAAGCTGGTCGTCGAGCTGTCTCGCATAGTTCGGCATCACGTTCACCCCCTTTCTTGTTTTCATCTTCAATTAACCAACGTGCTACTAGTGACAGCGGAATTCCTTGCATAGCTGCTAACCTTAAATGTCTCGTATTGAGTAATTTGCACATGTACTCAAACACTCTCAATCCTTCTTCTGTGGAAGTGTCGAAAGGTTCCGTTACTGAACAAATCTCCACACCATATCTTGCAAGCTCTCTTTCTATTTGTTTAAGCTCTTTTCCATCAGGAGTAAGCGTAAATACATCCCAAACAAGGACTACTCCGAACAAACCTTCAGCAGCATCCTTCAACATTTGCTTCAATACTTTTCTTCTTTTCTCATGAGATTCCGAGCTTGGTTCCCTGTAGACCCTACTGACTTGATATCCAACCCGCTCACACTTTTCTTTTAAGACCTGGACGTCTCGATGAATTCTGTAACCCTCGGGTTGGGTCCACGATGTATTTCTTGTGTAAATTACTATCTTGTCTTGTTTCTGCTGTGCAGTTTCATCCCTACTTATCATCGGAATCTCCTCCTTTGGGGTGTTTTGTAAGGTATTCTGTGACCATTTCTGCCAACATGTCTAAAAGATTTTGATATTCGTAGATAGAACCTTCTTTTTCGTTCATGGCAAGCTCTCCTCGTCGTAGTAATAATATATATTTCATTTCTTTGTAAGAAAGTGGGGGGAGGGGTGGTTAACTAAAACAAAACTTTTTCATTGGGTTTTAAGCTTTTGGTATTGAACAGTTTTTTTTGTTTTTTACACACCCCCTACACCCCCTTAGAACTGAATAATATCGCCAGCTAGAGTAGGGAACTGGAAATCTTCCAATTCTATCAGCTTTATTCCGTCATAGTAGACAGTTCCTTTGATTTTCTTCTTCACAATCGGAATATTTTCACTGTCTAAAATTACTTTGAAATAGCGCCAGAATACTTGACGAGATTTTGTTCCTTTGTCGTCAATTCCTTGAACATTTAACCATTGACTATACATATTGTAAAAGTCGGACTGCTTAGTGCGGAAACCGTCCTCTTGAACCACATGAGAATGAAAAAATTCTCTTACTGGATTTTGCTCATCGTAATAAGCTCGTTCGGTTTCTTCAATTGCTTTACAGGCACTGAACTGATAGTTATTGCTTCTCAACCGCTGCAATCCTAATATCGCCCAAATAAGAATTCCAGGCAGTTCCTTAAGCAGTTCGTCTTTCAAATCTACATTTCGTTCTTCTTTCTTAAAGGTTCTTGAAAAAGGCACGATAATAAGTTTTCGAAAATAGCCTTCTGTAACGTCTGATGAGTCAGGAAGGTTGTTGACTAGAAACACCAAACGGCAGTATGGGCGGTAACTAATCGCAGGACGATACTTAATGTTAATAGTGATGTTATCTCCACTAACAATCGCCTTAAAGTTTTCCGTTTTAAGTGCCTTGCCACCCATTTCGTTCTCAGCAGATATGTTAAGAGATTTGCCAATCATGCTTTCCATACCAAATTGGTCATTAAACTTAGATAGAGGTACGCTGCTGACGTTTTGGGGACCCACTAATTCAGTGATAATGGAAGCCAAAACACTTTTACCATTCGCTCCACTACCATAGTAATAGACCGCCTTTTCTGCTTTGGTTTCCCCAGTCAGCCAGTATCCAATCAACTCTTGATGTACAGCGATTAGTTCAGGATTGTTGAGTGTAATATCACGCATGAAATCATCAAACTTAGGTGCTGTTGCATTCGCATCATAAGGAATTGGGATTTGAACTGTAGAAAGGTACATTGGCGAATGTTCATGTAGCCTGAACGTAGACAGATTTAACATGCCATTCTTTAAGTTGATAAAGTTGCGTCCTGTGTTCATCTCTTCAACAATAGGTGCTTCACGTTGGAGAGCTCGAATAATCTCAGTTTCATATGTGCTTTTCCAACTGTTCCATCTACCTTCATGCATCACTGCCCTGATTATTTTTCCGAGATTCACTTCAGAAAGCTCTTCATATACACCCATTTTGTTGTATAGAAAGAGTCTTCCGTCTCTTGTTGAACGCACATGGCAACGCTTGAGGAAATGCCTTGCAAAAACGTTGGCGTTAAAGTGGTATCGTTTCTTTTTATCATCGTAAAGAAACCCTCTTTCTTCCGCCTTTCCAACCTTCAGAACTTGCCCCAGTTCCAAAAGCAATGCTTCCGGAACCAGTGAGTCAGCAATCAATTCAGCAGACTTGAATCGTTCTAAAGACTTGTGTTTAGGCATATCGTGGACATGTTCCATTAAAGCAGAGAAGAACGAATCTTCCTCTCCTACCGCCTCCGTGCTAATAGCAGTTACCAATAAGGATTGTTTTTCTGGAACATCAATCTCCTGTACCAAAACTCTAAGGGTCTCCGAAGATTCTAGCAATCTTAGTTTGCTGATTGGATGATTTGATAAAAAGTTGTGAGCTTCTTTTTTATCCAGACGAACATTCTCATTTTTACTTACATTTACCTGTCCTACATCAAATCGCTCGTTTGCTTGAATAGGGTGATTTTGAGAAGCACTTGACTCCTCGCTGTTTGTATTAGGTTTACTATTGTGAAGCACCGGTCGCCTAACCTTTTTCAATGCCATTACGCTACCTCCCCATACAAGGCAAATGAACTGCAATTAATAATCTCTATAGGCTCGTTATCCCTTGCTCCAAAGCATTTAGAGTTAAATTCAGGAAAGAAGTTAATTGAGCCATTACTTACAGATTTAACTGAGCATTCAGGGTCATCCATGTAGCAACCATCTTGAATCACAATTCCCCAAATTCCAGTCTGGTTAAGAAACTCTGCAAACTCTAGTTGTAACCCAGCGTATTGCCCTCTAGTCATTACCATCTGAAAACCCTTAGGGTAGAAGTCAATCTCTAAAAATTCTTCATGAATAATGATTCGATTCGCTAGTACTTTCTGACCTGAAAGGTCCTTTACTACTCTTTTAATTTCTCTTTTCAATCCATCTCGAGAAGTGCCTTTAGGTATTGGAACCTGAGCTGCTAGACGGTAGATTGCATTGACACCGTCATAGTGGTCGTTCCTTGCAGCAGTAAGGGATGAGATTGCAATGTGATAGTTATTATTTTTATGAATCATAAACTTTACCTCCGTAGTTGTTTTTGTTTACGATTCTCATTGTATTTGGGAATTAATGAATCATCACGGAAAGATTTTAGAGGAAATGCACGAAAAAAAATTCCTTGACATAACAAAAACCTTCTGAGCCCTTTAAAGTTCAGAAGGTTTTTGTTGTTTTTGTTCTATTAGCTCTTGTATCTCTTGTTGAATAGATGGAGGAAGTTCAAGGAAATCTGCGGTAGTATACATCTTCTTTTGATTTAAGTGAGGATAAGAATTTATCACTTCAAGAAAGGATTCTTGAAATAGTAACTGCTGTTGTACTTGCTGTCTATACAAAGCACTTAAATTCCTTAAGTCATTCATATATTGTTCCTGAAATTCTAGCTTTGACTTTAGGCTGCTCAGGTCATCGAATAGAGAAAAATCATTCTTTACAATGCGCATTACCTCATTAATATTTTTCTCGCTCTCCAAGTAATAGTCATCGCTCATCTGGTCTTGTAGCCAGTCTACAAATAACTTATTGTCTTCACCTGTCAGCTTCTGGCTTTCAATCTCTGCCAAAATCTCAATTAAGGTTGTCAGAGCTTTTTCATCTGTTTCTTGCTGTAATGTTTTTCCCTTAACCAGTTTTTTATTTAAGAGGTCTAATGCTTCCTCATTTTTTGGATTTTCCAACATATTTCTAATCAACTTGACATAGGCATCTAGTTGCTCTATCGGAGCTTCAAACCTCTTAGTTGGATGACCCAACATTTTACGGACTTTATTTATATGACTTCCAACTCTTTTTCTATTGGACTCAAACACACTGGAGTTAGTATCTTCATCTCCATAAACTTCTTTCGTTAGGTCTGTTATGTTAAAAGTATTCTTAGACACCTTAAAATCCGCCTTTCATTAAAATCATTCTCAAAAAAAAATCGGAAAAGAGATTCCGATTTTCATCTTGTAATCCTTATCTTATACTATTACATTCTATATCAATATCTCCTGCTAAGTAATCCACAAACCACCAATCTTCAAATCCTATTTTTCGTTGATAAATATTTTCATTTTCAAGACAAATCTTTATTTCGATTTCTTCCTCATTATCTTTCGCTGTAAAATATACAAAAGACCAATCTTCCATATCGAAGGTTACACACTGATATGAGCGTTCTTCTAATTCAGTAATATACGCTGTATATATCATTTCTCATTATCCTTTTCTTGCAGTAATATTTCTTCATAAATTTTCTCGCCATTCTTCAGACAAACTAAAAAGAGTGGTTGGTTCGTATTAGCATCAGATGCTACACAAACCAACCACTCATGTTCTTCTTTATTGTAAACACAAGAATGAACCAATACCATTTCAGGAGATATATTAAGCAATTCTTCTGTCACAAGGTTTTCATCAAGTTCCTCTTTATACAATAGAACTGACTCATCTGCAACTTGTTCTTCATCAACATCGATGCCAAATTGCAAAGACATGAAGATAGCAAAATGTTCGGCGTTATAGTAACACATTGTTCTTCCCCCCTTAAATATATCCTTTTTCTTTCAAGGATGTATATTTCCCATCACCAATAATGAGATGGTCCAAAAGCTCAATCCCCATAAGCTTTCCAGCTTCAGCAAGACGTTTTGTAACTTCCACATCTTCCCTGGATTCGGTAGTTTCACCAGATGGATGGTTATGAGCCACCATGATACTCGCTGCAGATGACAAGATAGCTGATTTCATAACTTCACGAGGGCTAACGATGCTGGCATTTAAGCTACCAATATGGCAGACATTTATAGATACTGGTTGGTTCTTGACGTCTAAGGTCACAACAATGAAATGCTCACGGTCTTTATCCTCTAAGAAACTCTTAATTAACTCATATGCATCCTGAGGACTTCTAATAACCCTATTCTTATACAAAACAGTTGATTCTCTTACTAGTTTCACTGACACAATTTCAACTCTTTTAGCACTTTTCATTAATCCAACTCCTACATGTATTTTTAAATCAATTAAATAATATATATTTAATTACAATTATTAATACGGTTGTCTACACTTCTATATTATTACTCTTTCAAATCCAAACTGCGGGTTCACCTTATAAATTGCTGTCGGCATACTTTTTTCCATAATAACAGCATATAAATTCACTCCAGTTTGTATTATTAAGTAAATTTCATGTTCCTCTTTTGAAGTGCAAGATGCTTTAATTGGACCACAAGCAATCTTTATTTTACTGCCTGTTTCAATTAATTCTCTTGGATATATAACGTCTACAAAATCATCTGTATCACCCACAAAAAACTCTTCAATATAGTTTTCTTGAAAACATAGCTCAGAATAATGCAACATACAAATTTTTTCTGCTATTTCGTTTAAAAATGTAATTTCCATAAATCCTCCCCAAAAAGAAATAAGCCCTAATCCATAAAAATGGATTAGGGCTTATTGAATTATTTTATTATCTTTTCGTTTATTAATTTTCCAATTTCACTTTGGTTGTCAGGAAGAAAGAGAGTCAAGTTTTCTAATTTACTCTTATTTAATTGAGCATTGTTAGAGACTGACTGTAGTTCTTTTTTGACTTGTCCTGCAATATAAAACTTCAAGAAGGTTAAGTCGTAATCTTGCAAATTTGACTTTGGTTTAACTGTTCCTGATACGTCTGATATATAGAAGGAATTATATTGGCCATTTTCATTCTTCTCATCAAATAATTGAATCGTCCCTGCTTTTGCTCCTTTTCTGCTCCATATTAAAGAAGGGCCGTTAACTTTTACTTTACCTTCAATATTGTCAGATACATAATAAGCCGGTCCATCAGTAGCTGCGGTAAAAACAGGTATTGAACCTGGATTTAGGTAAGCATCTTCTTTAGAAAATTGGGTACCTTGGATAATATCAAATTTATCCATTAACTTAATAGCATCATATTGATTGGATGTAAATGTATTTCTAAAGAAGTCTATCATATCATCCTCAGTAACAATTTCCATATCATCCAATATTTCTTGCAAATCTTCAATTAATATAGACTGTTCTTTTATACCTAGATAATTAGAGCTATCTATGTTTAAGTCAACATCGTCAATTAACTCAATTTTAAACATTAAGATTTTTTGCTCACCAAGAATGAACGTTTCTTCAATGTTATCAACCGATTTCAATAACTCTCTTTCACTAGGGGTTAGTTTTACCTCAGATAACAATTCTTTTACAAAATTGCTATCAATCGGTCCGGATATTAATTCCGATTTTTCTTCCTCTGTCTTGTTAGATAAAAATTCACTTATTTTATTTTCAAGACTAGCTTTTCGGATAATAACCTTTTGCTCTCGAGTTATTCTTTCAATTTCATAATAACCCCATTTTTTACCTTTTTTCTTCTCCCAACCATCTTTTACCCATACTTCTTTCAATCTTTCTTGGTCCCATTCTGGATTATATACAAATGTACTATAAGTCCATGCTCTTTCTAGTTTAGACATATACTTTGTTTCACCATCTGTATACGGTTCAAAACTAGGTTCAAAATCATTATGAATAAATTCAACTACTCGTTTCTTTTTGTCCACAGGGTACTTTATCTCTACTTCTCTCAAATGGTTCGTTCTGTACCTATTCTGTGAATTTGCCCTTCCATCACTATTAGATGAATACATAAAGGTTTTAAAGTCCAAGTTTCTACTATAACTAAATTCATCAGGGGCAATTTTTTGGATTACTAATACATATGTTTTCTCCATAGCATATGGAGCAAAAGTATAGTCAGGTAAACTAATGATAGATAAAATATCACAACGAGAGATTAAATAGTCTCTAATTGGTTTATTTGTTGCATTTTCTAAGATGGAATCTGGAACAATTATAATTCCTACGCCACCCTCTTTAACCCTTTTTCCATTCTTTAATGTCGCAGGTTTTAGTAAATCAATACATTCTCGCAATGCATTTACCTCTAGAGAGTTTCCGTAAATCTTAGCACCCTGCTCTATAATCTGTTCATTTGCCTCTGTAACCTTTCCATACGGAACATTAGTTATTAGTAAATCAACATTACCTAAGCTACGTTCGTCTTTGTTAGGCGTTAGCAAATCCAGCTTACTCAGTGCATATTCTTCTAGCAATGTTTCAAGACTTTCATTGTTCTCTATCTTTGTATCTATCAAGTCTTCAATTTCTTTGATATCAACATTGATTTTGGTTCCCGCATACATCATTAAAAAGTTCTTAATATCTGAATAACTGGCTCTTAGCTTGCGTTTGATTTTAGTAACATCATCTGGTCCCAAAACATTGACATCGTACTTGTTTTTTTTATGATTTTCATACAAGAAATGTTTTCTCCAATTTATCGAAGTTTTCACTTTAGATAAATTAGCATTTATGTTTCCTATTAGGTATAGATTTAATTCTGCAGATAATGTGCCATTTTTATCGAATCCCCATAAGGAATTTGAAACAACATCCCCTACCTTGCTAAGTCCTATATCTAGCTGTGAATTGATAAAATTTACATATTCGTATAAGAAACCGCCTGAACCACAGAAAGGGTCTAAGACCACTTTATCTTTTAATTCTTCTTCTCCCCAATTCAAATAATTATTGAACACCGCAGAAATTATGGGTCTAATAGTATGTCTTGGGGTGTAATATTCACCTTGTTCTTTTTTCGTATCCTTAGTCGCCAATTCTTCATAAATGAAACCGTACAAATCCATGCCTCGCTCTTGACTTAATTCATACAATTGGGATGAAGTCTCTTCATAAAGACGTACAATCTTTTTTTGGTCTTCAGTGTCAGATATATCGTTATCTAACGCTCTCCACATTTCATATAATTTAATGTCAAACTCGAATTGAGATTCTCTAAGTAATTTAGTTGCAAGATAGAGGTCGTTCTCTTTTGTAGAACCATAAATACATGCAAGAATAGTCATAATAAATGCTTTATTCTTTTGCAGCTTCTCATGACCCCTAATAATTCGAGCAATGTCACCCACTATTTTTTTCTCTTCAATTTCTCTATCTATTTGTTGCTTAACAGGGAATAAAGAGTGTATTTTATTTATTACTTCATCTCGCTCAGCACTAACTTTTAATTTATCAAAGATTACAATTTCACTTTTATCATCAATATTATAAAGAGAAATATATATTTCTTGTCCATCAAATACGATGAGCCTAATATCTCGTTGGGATATGTTAGCTACTACCCTTTTTTGTGAATCTGTTAAAGTTTCGCTTGTAAAACCTTCAACATAATTCTTAATTTGCTTTATTCCTTGTTCTAAATTCCCAGTTGATTCTAGCTCTAAGAGTCCACAAAAGCTTTCATACTTATCAGAAGAGAATAAATAGCCATCACACGAGCCTCTTCCTACATTCCCTTTAGTATAGGAAGGAATAATACTATCAATCTCAGCGAATCCTGTCCTTTTAACCTTGAAAGAATAACCTCGAAAATTCATCACTAACCTAAAGAAGCTATATACAATATCTTCAAAGCATGTTTCACTTCCCAAATACTCAGGCAATTTCAGTGTATTAGGGCTTTTAATTATAGATTCTTCTTTAACAGGCTGTATCCTTACAGTCAAATAAATCACTCCTCAAATTAACTCTAAGAATAAATTAACACTAAAAGAACCTTTTGTCCAACTATTTCTTTATTTCCGTTGGACAAAAGGTTCAACAAGTTAAATTTTTGAGTAAAAACCTCATTTACTTATGGTACGGTTCCCCCCGATTTATCCGAAAAGCCCGATAAACCTGCTCCAGTAAAATCAGCTTCATCAACTGATGCGGGAACGTCATCTTCGAAAAAGACAGCTTCTCATCCGCCCGCTGCAAAACCTCCTGGCTCAGCCCCAGAGATCCGCCAATGACAAACGCAATCTTGCTTTTCCCGTATGTAGCCAGTTTATCAAGAGTATCAGCAAGCTCTTCCGAAGATTTCATCTTCCCTTCGATCGCCAAAGCAATAACATGAGCATCTGGATGAATTTTTGCCAGTATTCGCTCGCCTTCTTTTTGCTTGACCTGAACCATTTCTGTTTCGCTTAGTTCTTCAGGTGCTTTTTCATCGGGAACCTCGATGATGTCCATTTTGGCGTAGGCCGACAGTCTTTTCAGGTATTCGTCAATTCCCTGCTTCAGGTATTTTTCTTTTAGCTTTCCAACCGTAATGATTGAGATATTCACAGCATGTCCTCACTTTACAAACAAGATATCCACAGAAGTTATCCACATGTCCACATTTTTCATCCACATGTTGTATGAGATCACTCGTTCGCTACAACATATATTGCAGTATTTTGACAATATTCACAGGTTGTTGATAACTTTTTATCCTCTTCAAGTTTTGTTAATTGCGGGAATGTTTCGTACTCATCCACCACTATATCTATTGCCAGATCAACGTGTTCGTCACAGCAGTAAATCATTTTCAGTATGCTCCTTTTTAGGCCGGCAGCCTGTTTTTTTATCCGATCTGTGGATAAATTTTATTTTCGCGTATTTATATAAGTTATCCACATCTCATCTTATCAAAACAATAAAAAACAGGAAAGCGATTGCCGCTTTCCCATTTAGTCTTTCCATTAAAATGTCTCGCCGCTCAGCTTCATCGTTACTTCCTGGGTTTTGCCGTCGCGGTATATTTTGATTTTCATCTGGTCGCCTACTGATTTTTTCGTATAGAGATGCTGGCGCAGTTCAATAATGTCTTTGATTTCCTGTCCATCCATCTCGACAATGACATCCATTTCCTTCAATCCAGCCTGTGCCGCTGGAGAGTTCGGTTCTACAGATGTGATGGCCACACCGGATTTCACATCCTTCGGCAGTTTCAGCGCTTCCTGCTGGTAGTAGCCAGGAATCTCATTAACAGATGCCAGCTGCACGCCCATATACGGACGTTTGACTTCTCCGAACTTTTCCAAGTCATCAATGACTGGTCTTGCGTAGTTAATTGGGATTGCCAATCCGATTCCTTCTACAGCGCTCTCCGCAATTTTCATGGAGTTGATGCCGATGAGCTGGCCGCTGATATTAACCAGCGCTCCGCCGCTGTTCCCCGGGTTGATCGCGGCATCTGTCTGCAGAACCTCTGCCTGCCAGTCTACTGTTCCATTCTGGTCAATATCAACCGGTATGGCACGCTCCAGTCCAGAGATGATTCCCTGTGTGACTGAGCCGGAGAACTGGCCAAGAGGGTTCCCGATGGCAATGACAGGCTCGCCTGGCTTCAGTGTGTCTGAATCGCCAAATTCGGCTACCGTTTTAATTTCCTTTCCTTCTACCTCAAGCACGGCAAGATCCGTCCAAATATCGCTGCCTACCAGTCTTGCCGGCAGCTTGGTGCCATCCTCCAGGCTTACTTCCAATTCCTGAGCACCTTCGACCACATGGTGGTTTGTGACGATGAAGGCTGTATTTCCTTCCTTCTTATAAATAACGCCTGAACCTGTTCCGGCAGGCTGTCCGGCACTGCCGTTTCCTTCATTCGACCAGAAGCCGGCTGTCTGGATGTTCGTAATGCTTACAACCGCATCCCCGGCTTTGTCTACTGCCTTAGTTACATCGGTTGTCACATCGACTGAGACATTCTGAGTCCTGGCATTATTGTTATCCCCGGCTGCCTCATCCTGCAGCTTTTCATCCGGTTCAACCGTATAAGGGAGCACGTCGTAGTCAGCAAGCTTTGGCACTGCCACCACGACCAGAATGGCCCCTAGTATGATGCCAACAAGGCTGGCCAGGAAGTATCCGCCCTTGTTGCCTTTTTGCCCTTTATAACGGTTCTGATGATCTTGATCATAATAGCCCAAACTGCACCCATCCTTTCTTTCTTTTGCAAAAAAACGGCTGTTTTTAATATAAATGCTAAAACTTAGTCTTCCTTTATACCCAATATTATACTCTTCTGTTTTTAGAAATCTAACAAAAACGCACTCGCCACAGCAATCTTACGACTTTGTTCATACTTTATTAAAATTCCCTCAAAAAAGAAAAAGAGAAATACACGAAAGACAGCTGTCTCTCTGTGTATTCCTCTTTTGATTTATGTTTAAACGGCTGTTAAAATTGTCGGCACCTTTGGATCGGTATCAAAAAGGTCGAATTGTTCACCGACAATGATTCCGCGGCTTTCCAGTGTCTGGGCTACAGACATTCTCGCCAGATCCTTAATATTGTTATCCTGGCTTAAATGGGCAAGATAAAAGCTCTTCGTCCGGTCGCCGGCCACTTCACTCATCGCCAGCGCCGCATCCTCATTGGATACATGGCCGACATCGCTTAGGATTCTTCTTTTAATATTCCACGGGTAGCGGCCCATGCGAAGCATCTGGACATCATGATTGCTTTCAAAGACGTAAGCCTCTGCATTGGAAATCAGGCCTTTCATACGGTCGCTGACGTAGCCTGTATCGGTAATCAGGACAAGCTTTTTCCCGTTATGATGGAACACATAAAACATCGGGTCTGCTGCATCATGGGACACCCCGAAGGATTGAATATCCAGGGATCCGAATGTTTTCACGGCTTCCATATCAAAATGAAACTTCTGGTCAACCGGGACTTGCCCAATCAGTCCGTCCATGGCCAGCCATGTTTTTTCATTGGCATAGATCGGGAGGTTATACTTGCGGGCAAGAATCCCGACACCTTTGATATGGTCGCTATGCTCATGGGTCACCAGTATGCCTGAAAGCTTGCCGATGTCCCGGCCAATATGCTGAAATAATCCTTCCATTTGCTTCCCGCTTAAACCGGCATCCACCAGAAAAGAATGTTCCTCCGTCTCGACAAAGATTGCATTCCCAGTACTGCCGCTCGCGAGAACGCTGAATTGTAAAGACATGTTCTCCTCACTCCACTATTTTTTTCTCTTCGTTGTTCAGCTGAATAATTTTCCCTTGAAAGGCATCCACAAATAAATTCTCCTCGCCATTAATGACAAATCGCCAGGCAGGCGTCAATAATTGTGAAGAACTCAAATGCACGAAGGTAAAATACCCCAGCTCTACATTTGTAATTTTTGACTTAGGCAGAAGCGAGCCATTCTTGTAAAGGGTCTCAACAGCCTTAATCGGCTGAATGACTTTTTCACTTTCTTCCTTCGACTCAATCTTTTCCAGGAGCGTCTGCTTGTAAGAGACAATTTCATTTTCATCATTCAAATAAAATGTGAGCTCGCCATTTAAGTTCATATAAAACATCTTGTCTTCGAATTCCTGATAATACGTGATTTTATTACTGTCACGAGGCTTGTCCCAAAAGCGGTACTGATCCCCGAATAACACCCTGTTTTTGATAAAAGCGGATAATTCGGACGGACTGAATTTATCACTGATCTTGATCGGTTCATCCAGAACTGAATTCAAGGTGGTTCCTTCTGAAATCGTTATCTCCTGGCCTTCAAGCTTCGTTTCTTTCAGATCCTCAAGATTTTCAATATCGAATACCACCGGCTTAGCCCTCAAATAACGGTCTTTCGGTTTGCTTTTCGGAAGGGGTGACTCAAATGTGATCTCGGCACTCTTAAGCTGTTTTTCCAGGGATGCCTGGGCGATCGGTTCAAATTCACTGGCTTCCTTTATTTTGAAAAACTCGTACATCAGGTAAATATCCAGTACCAGGAAGGTTAAAATAAAGATTGTTTTGATCTTACTCCAATCCATTATTCATCCCCCCTGTCTCATCAAGCGAAATGCTTTTCCATGTTCCTTCATAACGGTAAAACCAGGAAGGCTCCAGACGGATGAAAGTGGTCTGCGCTTCCTTGACCAGCATCATCTGATACCCCAGTCTTACATCCTCCAGCAATTCCGGATCGAATTCGTCAAGGGCTAACAGGTACTCCATGACGCGGTTCCCGGAACTTAGAGATACTTCAGTTGGCGTTTCCGTACTCAGGCCAAGCTGGAAGCTGCTTCGAACATACTCATAAATTTCAGTTTGCCCCCAAGTCTGGCGGATCTCGGATAGTTTCGGATCATCGCTGAAAATAGGATAACCTGAAGATTCATACATCCGGAATACAACCTTATGATTCACTTCGTCTATTTCGGCAAATTGGTAATTATCTGTCCATCCCGAATGTCCATTAATGAAATCAATACTCCTTTTCAGGAGGTCGCCTGACGGAAAAGCAGGATTATCCCCGGCAGCAGGTTTGATATAACGAAGGGTATTTTTATCAGAATTCACTCTCAGCAAGCTTAAGGTATCATTATATTCATCCTCTGATTGCTGAAAACTTTTCTGCACGACACTCGGATCACTGAACAAGGCATTTTTGTATTGTTCAGAGTCCAATTTTTTCTCCAAATACTGATATCTCAGCATTTTGGTATCCTGTGCGGGCAGGTAGATGGTTCTTTTATCAGATGGCTTATAAGCAAGATAGGCTCTATATTCCGGGTTATACTCCGCCAGATTGAAGTATTGGCTTTTGAAATTCTGAATAAAGGAAACAGGCACATGGCTACGATACACCTGCCGGTTATCCATTGAGACAAAATCAACAATTCCTTCTTTTTTACCCGTTTGCCTGGTATCAATGACAATGTGATCAAATTGAAAATCAGCGAGATTTTTATCGCCAATTATGATGACGGATTTGTATAAGTCAATCGGAACAGAATCCGGAAACGCGAGAACCGCTTTTCCTTCATTATGAACAAACGATGGAAGGATGTCTGCTTCCTCTGAGATATTTTCAAAGTCAGAAAAATTCCAATCGCTGATTTCGGTAATAACCTTATCTATCTCACCAGGACTGACCGTCCCAAAGGTCTGTTTTTCCCCGAGATGGAATAAAAGGGTGTCCGGTCTTACAATCTGACTTACTTCTTTTTTCTCCGCAATTGTTACTTCCTGAACGGTATTTGCTTCTTTTTCAATCCGTTCAAAGTTTGGCTGGTAAGTCCAGAGATTCCAGGTCAGGAGGACACTTGTCACGACTAGAATGGTCAGTATGATAGATTTTATATTTTCATAACTCATTCCCAATCATCCTCTTCCGAGCGGACATATGGAAGGCTGAATGAAATCGTTGTCCCTTTCCCTTCTGTACTCGCTGCCCAAATTTTCCCGCCATGCGCCTCCACCATTTCTTTCGCAATGGCCAATCCGAGGCCTGTTCCGCCAAGCTTTCTTGTCCGGGCCTTATCCACCCGGTAAAAACGCTCAAAAATCTGCTCAATATTTTCTTTTGGTATCCCCACACCCTGGTCTGAAACGCTGATGATAATAAATTCATCTTTTTCCTCAATGCTGAACGTCACCTTTCCGCCTTCCGGAGAGTATTTCAGTGCATTTGAGATGATGTTGTCCAGCACCTGGGTGAGCTTATCTTCATCTATTTCCACAAAAGCTGAATGGTCCGGAAGCCTTCTTTCAAACGTAACATTCTGCTGCTTTGTCATTTCAAAACGGTCTATAATTCTATTATAGAAGAAAATGAAATCAATCCAGTCCTTGCTTAAACGGTAATCCTTGCTGTCCATTTTGGAAAGCTGCAAGAGATCATTAACCAGGCGAATCATCCGCTCTGTCTCATTTTGGGTGACATCCAGGAAGTTCGGGGCAATCTCCTCATCTTTCCAGGCGCCATCCGCCAGAGCCTCCAGATAGCTTCTCATCGTCGTGAGCGGCGTTCTGAGTTCATGAGATACATTCGCCACAAATTCGCGGCGTTCCATATCAATTTTCTCCTGCTCGGTGATATCATGCAAAACGGTAATTAAGCCGTTCACAAACCCGGTTTCTTTTTGAATAACCGAGAAATTCGCACGGAGAATCAGCGTTTTCGTTTTGCTGCTGTAATCCAGGATGACTGAATCCTGCTCATCTAATAGCTCTTCAAACGTATATTCCTCTTCAAGCCCTAAAAGGGATACAATCGGTGAAGACAGGACCGTTTCACGTGAAACATTCAGCATTTTTGCTGCAGGCTCATTAATGAGAATGACACGCCCTTTGCGGTCGGTTGCGATGACTCCATCCGTCATATAAGAAAGAACAGAGGATAATTTCCGCCGTTCGCCTTCTGTTGTGGCATGAGCTTCCTGAAGTTTCTTTGTTAAGCTGTTAAAAGTAATGGCCAGCTGGCCAATTTCGTCATAGCCGTACACCTTTACCTTGCGGGAGAAGTTCCCTTTTGCCATGGCCAGCGCCTGTTTCCGCATATCAGAAATCGGGCGTGTTACCGTCTGGGCAAGGAGTATTCCCAGGATCGCTGTGATGGCTAACGCAATAGCGATGCCAGATGTAAAAATATTATTTATCTCTCTCATCTGTTCATAGATGTTTTCTATTTTAGCAACCAGATAGATGGCCCCATTAACTTCCCCATTATTATTTTTAATAGGGGTGACGAGAACCCATAACCGCTGTCCCTGGTCAACAAAATCCTCCGTTACTGGCTGTTTGGTGGCGATGGCCATCTTGATCAGGTTATCTGTAGACCTTCCTCCGACAAGCTCCTGATTATCGGGATCGGAGGTGCCCAGGATCCTCAGTGATTCTCCTTCAATGACACGGACTTCGGATATGTCCGCAGAATTGTAATCACTTAACAGCCTTCTGATATCTTCTTCCAGGGACGGGGCCTCCTCATCAGGAAGCCTTACCTTGGTCATCTGTTCCTCCACATAATAGGTGAGAAGATTGACCCTTTCCTGTATGGCATCTTTGAAATTTTCCTGTAAGGTTGATTCCAGCTGCCTGACAAAGTAGACTCCGATAATCTGCATGGCCACCAGGATAAGAAGAACATAAATGATCACAAACTTCAAATGAATGGACCGAAAAAAACCCACCTTTTCCATGTACCCTTTTACTCCTGTTCAGGATTCCGCAAGTAATAACCGACTCCTCTTCTTGTCACGATCCATGTCGGGTGGCTTGGATTATCCTCGATTTTCTCCCGCAGTCTCCTGACGGTTACATCAACTGTACGGACATCACCATAATAATCATAGCCCCATACGGTTTGAAGGAGATGCTCCCTCGTCATGACTTGTCCAATATGTTTGGCCAAATAGTGAAGAAGCTCAAACTCGCGGTGTGTTAATTCAATCGTCTCACCGCGCTTGGAAACCACGTAGGCATCCGGGTGGATAATCAGTGAACCCACTTCGATTTCGTTGGATTCATCCTCTTCCTCTGCCTTGGCAACCTGCTGATGGCGTCTCATGTTAGCCTTCACACGGGCAATCAATTCTCTCGTGCTGAACGGCTTTGTAACATAATCATCGGCACCGAGCTCAAGACCCAGAACTTTATCGATTTCTGAATCCTTTGCTGTCAGCATAATGATCGGCATATCGTATTTCTTGCGCACTTCGC
>NZ_JBBOBR010000004.1 GCF_038002165.1 Cytobacillus sp. FSL H8-0458
CGCAGGTGCTTCTTCCTTTGCTTCCCCCTGCTCTTTCGCTTTCATTTTAGCCAGAGCGGCTGCCTTCGCTTTTGCTGCAGCTTCTTTTTTCAGCTGTTCAAGATCTTTTTCTCCGCTCATAGGTTAGATCACCTTCTTCCCAGTCTTAGCCTCATAACGGATTTTCTCTTTTAACTTATTAATTCCATAAATCAATGCTGCCGGGTTCGGCGGGCATCCTGGTATGTATACATCAACAGGGACAATCTGGTCGACCCCTTTAACAACAGAGTAAGATTTCACATATGGTCCTCCCGCAGTTGCACAAGAACCCATCGCGATCACCCATTTTGGTTCAGGCATCTGATCATAAAGGCGGCGGACAATAGGCGCCATTTTCTTTGTTACTGTACCTGAAACAATCATGACATCAGACTGACGGGGAGATGTACGGAAAAAAGAACCAAAACGGTCCAAATCGTAATGCGATGAACCTACACCCATCATTTCAATGGCACAGCAAGCAAGCCCGAAGGTCATTGGCCACAATGAATTACTCCGCGCCCACGCTTTAATCTGTTCCAAAGTTGCCATAAACACATTACGCTGCAGTTCTTCCATTTCTTCCGGTGTAATATTATCCAGCTTTAAATCCATTTCAGCACCTTCTTTTTCCATGCATAAACAAGTCCAATTATTAGCATAAATACAAAAATCAGCATCTCAATCAATGCAAAAATACCAAGCTTCTCATATGCCACTGCCCAAGGATACAAAAATACTGTTTCCACATCAAAAATGACAAACATCAGGGCAAAAATATAATAGCGGACATTGAACTGCACCCTCGAATCATGGAATGGCTCAATCCCGCTTTCATATGTGGTATACTTCGTATCATATGGCTTATAGGGCCGCAAAAGCTTTCCCAAAAACAAAGCCACCACAGGCAGCAAAACGCCCAGGCACAAAAACACGAAAACTATCAAATAGTTATTCTGGTATAAATTCCAAAGCTCCATGCCCATCCCCTCCAATGCTGAAAATTTTCACAACATTTAAACATGTAACCGTAACCATTATACACCCTACTCTCCCATGTGTCGACACAACCTCAGACTATTATTGGAAATTCTCAACGAACGCATAATTGGATCTCCGGAAGAGAATTTACATAGCCACTTTTGACCCATCCTCCTTAGATTATATGAGCTTGCCCCCTGTCAATATCCATTAATTTCTTCTTTATATTCATTTACCATTAAAAAACAAATTTTCTGCTGTGTCAGTGAGATATGTAACACTATCGGATAATTTTCTTCTTACCATTGCAAGGAAAAAATTTCTATATAAACCATCTTAAGGTTTTAATATATCAAATATGACTATTTCTAATGCTTTTTGTCCATCTAATATGAACATTATGATGTTTTGCCATTTCTTCGTTATTTTCCTGAAATGTACGTAATTTAATTATAACCTCTCTGTTCTTTTACTCAGAATTTTCTGTGCTAGCATAATAATTGTCAACCAAGTTTATAGGAGGTTTAAAATGAAAAAGTATTTTTATTATCTGCTCGCGAGCTTAATCATCTGGAGCACAGCAGGTGTAAGCGCATATGCAGAAGAAGTAACTGTAAATAAAGGGGATACCCTATGGTCCATAGCACAAAAACATGAAGTGTCCGTTCAGGATATTAAAAACTGGAATGGTCTAACTGGAGATTTGATTCACCCAAATGATACACTTGATGTTTCACCTGAAGAAATATACATAGTAGTATCCGGTGATACGCTCTGGAATATTGCCAAAACATACAATATAAGTGTACAAAACCTTAAGAAGTGGAATCAGCTGAAATCCGATTTTATTAAACCTGGATTAGAGCTTATCATCTATAAAAATGAATCAATGAAAAAAGAAGCTGCTAATCCTAAGACCGTCGTAAAAGCAGCAAACACCAATGAGCCTGCAGCAAAAGAAGGCAAAGTTCTGACTGTCACTGCAACTGCCTATACAGCAAGCTGTGAAGGATGTATCGGCATTACAAAAACAGGAGTCAATCTTATCGATAACCCGGAGGAAAAAGTAATTGCAGTTGATCCGGACGTAATTCCTTTGGGTTCTAAAGTATTTGTAGAAGGATATGGATATGCTACAGCCGAGGATATTGGCGGAGGAATTAATGGAAATGAAATTGATGTGTTTATTCCTGCAGAAGAAGATGCACTGCAGTGGGGAAGAAAAGATGTAAAGGTTACTATCCTAAATTAAACAAAGAGGTCTCTCACAGCAGAGACCTCTTATTTCAATTCCTCTATATTTATAGGCTTCTATTCGATCAAGTGTGTTTCAGATACCCGGCAAAAAGCCTTTAAAAGATTTTGCATACATTTAATACGGATCGCTTCGTCAAATAAGAATACGTTAAATATCTCAGCTTCAAGCATGATGAATATTTTCATGGTGGCATCATCCTTATTGCATATATGATTATTTGTAAAATAGCTGATTAACTCTCTTTCATAATATTCTATCGTTCCAAATAATACAGTCGACAAGGATATCACCCCCCTGGATTTCTCAAACCTTGTCTTTCTAAGCACATGTTGATACTATATGACTCTATTCTCCGGGTTTCAACAAAATCTGACACTTTTAACAAAATAGTTAAATTAGTCAAAATAGGCATTCCTTTTTAATATAAATGAAATATAGCTGTTTCCCTTGAAATTAATTTTTGTGATAGAGTTATATTAAGAGCTTAGATTAGGAGAAATACTTATGACTAAAAACAACTGCCCAGTAATTCAAAAGTTCGATGAGCTCGTTAAAAAAAGCAATGAGCTAAAAAGGGAGCTGGATGTGACTCCTTTTGAAGATAAACAAAAATTCATGAGCCTTCTAAAAAAACTCATGACCGTGCATAAGAATTTGGATCAGTTAACCCTATATGACCAGACAAAGTATTAAAATAAATGAAGGACAGGCATTTGCCTGTCCTTTCTTCATGTTTCAGCATCAGCCACTCAACCACCAACATATCAACCATCAATAAAACTCCCCTAAAAAACAGGCTGCCCTCTTAAAGGCAGCCTGTTTCTATCATTAGCGTCTTCTGCGGTTTCTAAGGAACGCAGGTGTATCAAGTGACTCTTCCTGCGGGTCAGCCTGCACACGATAGTTATCCTGAAGCGGTTCCCTATATTCCCGAGGCTCTCTAACCGGCCGGCGATGGCTTGGTTCTTCTGCATACTGATATGTATGATCATATTCTTTTTCTACAGATGGTCTTGCACTCGGTTTAGCTCTTAACTCCTCTTGTTCATTAAAGCCGGTAGCGATAACCGTAACAAGAATTTCTTCCTTTAAGGAATCATTAATGACTGAACCAAAAATCATATTCACTTCTTCATCTGAAGCAGAAGCAACAATATCTGCAGCCTCCTGCACTTCATATAAGCTGATATTTGATCCGCCTGTGATATTCATAATGACGCCGCGGGCTCCGTTAATGGATGTTTCAAGCAGCGGGCTCGAAATGGCTTTACGGGCTGCTTCAGCCGCACGATCCTCTCCGGTGGCAATTCCGATCCCCATCAGTGCTGTTCCTTTATGGGACATTACTGTTTTAACATCGGCAAAATCAAGATTGATTAAACCGGGAACGGCAATCAGGTCAGAAATACCCTGAACGCCTTGGCGAAGAACATTATCCGCTTCCATAAACGCTTCAAGCATAGGTGTTTTTTTATCAATAATCTCCAATAAGCGATCATTTGGAATAATAATCAGCGTATCAACAGCTTTTTTCATAGCTTCGATGCCTGCATCAGCATTGGCTGCACGCTTGCGTCCTTCAAATTTGAAAGGACGGGTTACCACACCGATGGTCAGTGCACCCACTTCACGTGCAATACGTGCAATAGCAGGAGCTGCACCCGTTCCGGTTCCGCCGCCCATTCCGGCAGTAACGAATACCATGTCGGCACCCTTCAGCACTTCACGAAGCTGGCTTTCACTTTCCTCAGCTGCTTTTCTCCCCACTTCAGGATTTGCCCCTGCTCCCAGGCCCCTTGTTAAGGCTGCACCGATTTGCATGGTTACTTCTGCCTTTGATTGATTAAGAGCTTGTCCATCTGTATTGACAGCAATAAACTCTACTCCCTCAACTCCATGTTCGATCATCCGATTAACAGCGTTATTCCCCCCGCCGCCGACTCCGATGACTTTGATCGTAGCGTATTGGTCTATATTTGTATCAAACTCCAGCATTGCGGCTCCTCCTTTTATTCAAATAGACTTGCATAATAGCTTCAAAAAAGAGAGTAACCTTTAAAGGTTTACTCTCTTCTATTGTAAAGGCCTATATAAAAGAATTCGAGTGATTTATCTCTTTTTTGGGGAAATTTTCTTAAAATTTGGGTGGTAAATATTTCTGAAAAAAAACACCCCCCAGCTTTGCCAGGAGGTGTTGTTGTTTGTTATTAGAACTTTCTTTCCGAAACTTCGATACGGTTAATCGCACGCTGAAGTGCAAGCTCTGCACGACGGAAATCAATGTTTTCACGCTTCTGCTCGTTCAGGCGCTGTTCAGCACGCTGCTTGGCACGAACGGCACGCTCTACATCAATTTCATCTGCCTGCTCAGCAGATTGCGCTAAAATCGTTACCTGCTCCGGACGGACTTCAAGGAATCCGCCGCTTACTGCGACGAAATCAGTTTTTCCGCCGTTTTTTAAACGAACGGCTCCAATCTGTAACGGTGCAACCATTGGAATGTGTCCAGGTAAAATTCCAAGCTCACCGCTTTGAGCTTTTGTGCTTACCATTTCCACATCTGATTCATACACCGGGCCATCGGGAGTAACAACACTGACTTTAATCGTCTTCATTTTTTACCCTCCTGGTCCAGAATTAGACCTCTACGCCCATTTTCTTTGCACTCTCGATTACTTCTTCGATTCGGCCGACAAGTCGGAATGCATCTTCTGGCAGGTGGTCGTACTTGCCTTCAAGAATATCTTTGAAGCCTTTAACTGTTTCTTTAACAGGTACGTATGAACCTGGCTGGCCAGTAAACTGCTCAGCAACGTGGAAGTTTTGAGATAAGAAGAACTGGATACGGCGCGCACGTGCTACGATTAGCTTATCTTCATCAGAAAGCTCATCCATACCAAGGATCGCAATGATATCCTGAAGTTCTCTGTAACGCTGTAATGTCTGCTGTACCTGGCGTGCAACTGAGTAGTGCTCTTCGCCAACGATTTCCGGTGATAATGCACGGGAAGTGGAAGCTAATGGGTCCACCGCAGGGTAGATACCCATCTCAGAAAGCTTACGCTCTAGGTTAGTTGTTGCATCTAAGTGGGCGAAAGTTGTAGCCGGAGCCGGATCCGTGTAGTCATCGGCTGGTACGTAAATCGCCTGGATGGAAGTAACAGAACCTACGTTAGTAGATGTGATACGTTCCTGTAATTTACCCATTTCAGTAGCAAGTGTCGGCTGGTAACCAACGGCAGATGGCATACGGCCTAATAGGGCTGATACCTCTGAACCTGCCTGTGTGAAACGGAAGATGTTATCCATGAAGAAAAGAACGTCCTGTCCCTGATCATCACGGAAGAATTCAGCCATTGTCAAACCAGTCAGGGCAACACGCATACGCGCTCCCGGCGGCTCGTTCATCTGACCGAATACCATCGCTGTTTTCTTGATAACGCCTGAATCCGTCATTTCATGATAAAGGTCGTTACCTTCACGCGTACGCTCACCAACACCGGCGAATACAGAAATACCGCCGTGCTCCTGAGCGATGTTATTGATCAATTCCTGGATTAATACGGTTTTACCTACACCGGCACCACCGAACAGACCGATCTTACCACCTTTAATGTATGGAGCAAGAAGGTCTACTACCTTAATTCCAGTTTCAAGAATTTCTACTTCAGTAGAAAGCTGCTCAAACTTAGGAGCCTCTCTGTGGATAGAATCACGACGTGCATCTGCAGCGATTGCTGGATCTAAGTCGATTGATTCACCAAGCACGTTAAATACACGTCCAAGTGTTACATCACCTACTGGTACAGAGATAGGAGCACCCGAATCAACAACTTCACTTCCGCGCTGTAAGCCATCAGTAGAAGACATTGCAATGGTGCGGACTGTATCATCACCTAAATGAAGGGCAACTTCAAGGGTTAAGTTGATGTCAACTTCAGATTCGTTACGCGCTGGGTTTGTAACAGTCAATGCATTATAGATCTCAGGAAGCTGGCCGCTTTCGAACTTTACGTCAACAACCGGACCCATAACTTGAAGAACGCGTCCTTTGTTCATCTTTTTCCCTCCTAATTAAGAATGCGGAAGCGCCTCGGTCAGCCCCGACAAGCATAAGACGAGCCCTGCAGGAAGGCGTTCTTTCCTTCCGGAAGGGATCGGCTTATGACTCGAGGGGCTAGGCGCTGTAGCTGGACTACTCTCATATTAGAGTATAAATCCAGGTTTTATTATTCTAACGCGGCTGCTCCGCCGACGATTTCGGTAATTTCCTGCGTGATGGCTGCCTGACGTGCACGGTTGTAGCTTAGGCTTAACGAGTTGATAAGCTCTTTAGCGTTATCCGTTGCATTCTGCATCGCTGTCATCCTTGCAGCATGTTCGCTTGCCTTACTGTCTAAAAGCGCTCCGTAGATTAAGCTTTCAGCGTATTGAGGCAGCAATACTTTTAAAATTTCTTCAGCGGAAGGTTCAAACTCATAAGATGTAAGCTTTGTCGAGCTGGAGATATCCGTAAGCGGAAGAAGCTTCTTCTCTGTTACATCCTGTTGAATCGCGCTGACATAATGGCTGTAGTACATATATAATTCGTCAAATGTCTCATCAGCGAACATGCCAACTGTTTTGCTGGCAATATCCTTGATTTCAGCAAATGCAGGCTGGTCCGCAACAGCAACAATATCCAGAATGACGTTCATATTGCGCTTTCTGAAAAAGTCACGGCCCACACGTCCGACTGCAATGATTGCATACTCATCCGGTGATTTATGGCGCTTTTGAATTGTCTGGTAGACATTTCGCAAGACGTTACTGTTATAAGCTCCCGCAAGTCCGCGGTCAGAAGTGATTACGAGGTAACCAGTTTTCTTGACTGGGCGGCTGGTCAGCATAGGATGTGAGACATCTTTGCTTCCCAAAGCGATGCTTGCCGTAACTTCCTGGATTTTCTCCATATAAGGCACGAATGACCTCGCATTCATTTCCGCCTTATTCATTTTCGCAGCCGATACCATCTGCATTGCTTTTGTAATTTGACTCGTTTTCTTCGTAGAAGTAATACGATTTTTTATATCGCGTAATGATGCCACAGGTTCTCACCACCCTTTTTCAAAGTTTGTCAGACCCTAACAAGAGAAGCAAAGGGAGGGGATTAAACCCCTAACCTTAATTGCATGCTCTATTATTCGGATACTGCGAAAGTTTTCTTAAAGTCGTTAATCGCAGATGCCATATCGTCATCAGAAGGAAGTTCTTTTGTAGTCACGATATGGTCTAACAAATCTTTGCGGTTATGGTCTAACCATGAAAGGAATTCAGATTCGAAACGACGAATATCCTGTACAGGAATGTCATCTAAGAAGCCGCGAGTTAGAGCGTAAAGGATTGCAACCTGCTTCTCAACTTTTAACGGCTTGTTAAGATCCTGCTTTAGAACCTCTACTGTACGGGCACCACGGTTAAGTTTAGCCTGTGTTGCTTTATCAAGGTCAGAACCGAACTGGGCAAATGATTCAAGTTCACGGTATGAAGCAAGGTCAAGACGCAGTGTACCTGCAACCTTTTTCATTGCTTTGATCTGTGCAGATCCACCTACACGTGATACAGAAAGACCTGCGTTGATCGCCGGACGTACACCGGAGAAGAATAGGTCAGACTGAAGGAAAATTTGTCCGTCAGTGATTGAGATAACGTTTGTCGGAATGTAAGCAGAAACATCGCCTGCTTGTGTTTCGATAAATGGAAGAGCAGTGATTGAACCTGCACCTTTCGCATCGCTTAGCTTCGCAGCGCGCTCAAGCAAGCGGCTGTGCAAGTAGAATACGTCCCCTGGATATGCTTCACGGCCTGGAGGACGGCGCAATAGCAATGAAAGCTCACGGTAAGCAGAAGCTTGCTTTGTTAAGTCATCATACACAACAAGAACGTGCTTGCCGTTGTACATGAACTCTTCACCCATTGTTACCCCAGCGTAAGGAGCCAGGTATAGCATTGGAGCAGGCTGTGATGCAGATGCTGTTACAACGATTGTGTAATCAAGCGCACCTTGCTTACGAAGTGTTTCTACTGCATTACGGACTGTAGATTCTTTTTGCCCGATTGCCACATAGATACATACCATATCCTGATCTTTTTGGTTCAGGATTGTATCGATTGCAACGGAAGTTTTACCTGTTTGACGGTCACCGATGATTAACTCACGCTGTCCGCGGCCGATTGGCACAAGTGCGTCAATCGCCTTGATTCCTGTTTGAAGCGGCTCGTGTACGGATTTACGATCCATAACACCTGGTGCCGGGCTTTCAATCGGACGTGATTTAGTTGTGTTGATTGGCCCCATGCCATCTACTGGCTGTCCAAGAGGGTTTACTACGCGGCCGATTAGTTCTTCACCAACCGGTACCTCCATGATGCGGCCCGTACGGCGTACTTCGTCGCCTTCACGGATTTCTGTAAATGGTCCTAAAATGATAATACCGACGTTATTTTCTTCAAGGTTTTGTGCCATACCCATAACGCCGTTTGAAAATTCAACAAGTTCTCCAGCCATGACATTGTCGAGGCCATGAGCACGAGCGATACCGTCACCAACAGAGATAACCGTACCTACATCACTCACTTGAATTTCCGACTGATAGTTTTCGATTTGCTTTTTTATCAGCGCACTGATTTCTTCAGCATTGATGCTCATGAGTTTCACCCCTATCTACGAATCTTAGCCTAACAATTGACGTTCAAGACGCTCTAGCTTCCCGCGCAAGCTGCCGTCGAAAATCCGGTTTCCGATTCGAAGCTTGATGCCGCCGAGCAAGTTAGTATCAACTATATTGTCAATACGAAGTGATTTTTTCCCAACCTTAGCTGCAAATGACACAGATAATGCTTGCTTCTCTGCTTCAGATAGCGGACGGACAGTGTATACTTTTGCATCCGCAATCCCTTTTTTGTCATTCGCCAGGCTTATAAAATGATCTGCCACATCAGAGATATGATCTTCACGGTGGCGTTCAATTAATATCATTAACGTGTTTAATACAAACGTGTTCACAGATGCAAATGCTTCTTTTAAAATCTCTTTTTTCTTCTCAATTGAAAGCTTTGGAGATTTCAAAACAGACTTTAAATCTGAGTTATGGTTTACTACTTCTTTCACTGCACGAAGCTCTTCTTCCATTTGGTCAAGAAGCTGGTGTTCATTCGCAAGCTGGAAAAGAGCCAACGCGTAGCGCTTTGCTACTGTGGAGCCCGTCATCGCTTTTCTCCTGCCTCTTGAATGTATTCATTGATCAGCTTTTCCTGATCAGCTGCACTTAGTTCCTTCTCGATAACCTTGGAAGCAATTAGGACAGACAATGAAGCGACCTGCTCGCGGATAGCGGCAACCGCCTGTTCTTTCTGCTGCTCGATTTCAAGCTTGGCTGATTCCTTAATGCGCTCAGACTCAGTGCGGGCAGCCGCAACGATCTCCTCACGCTGAACATCGCCTTGTTTCTTCGCATTTTCGATAAGACCCTGTGCTTCAGTACGTGCTTCTTTTAAAAGATTTCTTTGCTCTTCTAAAAGTTTCTTTGCTTCTGTACGGCTTTCTTCAGCCGCTTGAATTTCACTGGCAATGTGCTCTTCACGCTGCTGCATAATGCCCATTAACGGACCCCACGCGAATTTTTTCAGCAATGCCAACAAGATAATGAACATGACCAGCTGGTACAAAATGTCCCCGCCGTTAAAACCGCCGCCTGCAGCGCCTAATACTAGACTGTTTGTTAACACCCTCGATTCACTCCCTTCAAGAGTTGTTCCACTTATGAAACGGAGTCATATGCATGATTCCGAATTAGTTTACGGTAAAAAAACATAAAGGAATGGCGAAGGTTCATGGAATGATCTTCGCCATTTTTGAACGATTGGTACAGTATTAATTAACCGCCGATAACCATGAACGCGATAACAACGCCAATGATCGGAACGGCCTCAACTAGTGCAACCCCGATGAACATTGTAGTTTGAAGCATACCGCGAGCTTCTGGCTGGCGAGCCATACCTTCAACTGTTTTTGATACGATAAGACCGTTACCGATACCGGCACCTAGTGCTGCTAAACCGATTGCAATTGCTGCTGCTAAAAGACCCATTATTGAGTTCCTCCTTAAATTGTATGAAAATTTATTTGTTTAAAATGTTTTGTCCATAAAATGAACAGGTATATATTAATGGTCCTGGCTCACTTTGTGTGCCATATAAACCATTGTTAACATACAGAAAATGAATGCCTGGATAGATCCGACAAAGATTGAGAATCCCTGCCATACAAGTGTTGGTATAACTGCGGCAAGCATTCCGCCTATACCGGCATGTGCGAGTCCTCCGACAAGCAACGTCAGCAGGATTTCACCCGCATAGATGTTACCGTAAAGACGAAGTCCTAATGTCAGAGTGTTTGCAAACTCTTCAATAATTTTCAATGGGAACAAGAAAGGCATTGGCCTGATAAAATCCCGGCCGTATTCTCCTACTCCTTTAAGCTTTACGCCATAGTAATGCGAAAGCCCGACTACCATTGCCGCTAATGTTAAGGTGATAACAGGATCGGCTGTTGGCGATTTCCACCATAAAGTGTGATCATAAGTGATCGCGAACGGAAGTCCGAGCATGTTTGAAACAAAAATATACATGATCAGAGTTAATCCAAGGATATGGAATCTTCCGCCTGTCTTCCAGTCCATCGTACTGTTAATGATATTCTTAACAAAATCCATTACCCATTCGAAGAAGTTCTGCATCCCCGTTGGTTTCATGGCCAAGCGACGGGTTGAAAGCAAAGCAATAATGAAGACAATAGCACTTGCCACTGTGATCATCAGTACGTTTGATAAGTTAAAATTCAATCCTAAAAAGTCCACTATAGGAGCTTCATGATGCAATAGTGTTCACCTCTCTTCCCGCTATTTACGTAAATGAAAAGATTGAAGAAAATAATCTATCATAATGACAATATAGGATGTCATTAATCCAAATACCACACTGATCAGATGCAGCTTCTCAGGATATTCCAGAGCGATCATGACAGCAAATACCGCTGTAGCCATCCTGGATACCGTTCCAAGTGAACGCACCTTCTCGCCTCTCTCGACAGCCTCTCCAAATTGAAGCGCCTTTCGGGAAATCAGCCACAAATTGAACAGACTTAAGCTCGTACCAAAGATCAAGCCAAGAAAAATAGATTGATAAGGTGTAAAACCCCAGCCGAGAACATATACAGACAACAAAAGAAATATGTATTTTCGCTGTCTCTGAAAAGTTGCTTTGATTTCCGGCATGTTGTTCATTCCCCTGTGAAAAAATGTTGGATTAGGCGAAGCATGGCGTAAATCCCGGCGCCCAGTCCAATGAACAAGCCGATTAAAAGGAATAAAGGCTCAGTTCCTGCCTTGCTGTCAAGCCATCTTCCAGCGAAAATGCCAATGAGCGTGGAACCTACTAACTGGGAAAGAATGGCGGACATTAAGGCCATCGCCTTAAATGGGTTGCGGTCTTTTTGACGCATAAAAACGCATCCTCCCTTAAAGAGAATGGTAAGAGGGTTTTGAGGCCGTAAATAATCATATAAACATCATGCAGAAGTGGGAAATATGTCTGCAAAAATATTTTGAAAACCCTATCATCTTTTACCCTTTGTAAGCATACAATAGGGCTTTGTCAATGTCAATGCGTTTGGAGTGAAAAAGTTCACAAACAAAAAGGTAAAAATATGGTATGTTCACATATTTATCACAATTAATTTTCGGATTTCTATTGAAAAAGGAGCGAGATTCTGCATCGCTCCTGAAAACGCTTTATTTTCACTTACTTAGTACCCTCTTCTGATTCTGCTGAAGGCTCCGGGTCCCCCAGCTGGCCATCCGGCCTCACAAATAGATACGTTTCGATCCAGTCTTCCCTGCCTGCCTTTTTGGCAAACACTTTCGCCAGGTACAGCCCCGGCCCAGGCAGTTTGTCAGCAGGGATTTCCTGCAGCAGCTGCCCCTTGCCGGCATTTCTTTTCCAATCCAGAAATCCCATGAACCGGAGACTTTCCGAATCAAACATCGCAATTCCGAATTCCTCCGCCCCGCCAGGCAAATACACTTCATAACGATAGGTGCCAGGCTTATCTCCTTTGCCGATTCCGAATCCCATCACCCTTGGGTAATCCGGCTCTTCAAGCACATACAGGTATGGAATATGGATACTCTCTGCTCCTGTTTTCAATAGAAGGTACCCGTCATGGATCTTTTTCTTTAAAAGGGTCGGATCAGCAGACATTTTAATTTCAGCCTTTTTCTTTTCGCCCGGGTTCAATTGAAACGTCATAGGCATTTCCCAATTGATGCCCTGCTCCTTATAGGGTACAGAAAAAGAATAAGACTGCGTTTTTTCACTTATATTTTCAACCGTTATAAAACTGCTGTGGTCATGCAGCCTGTCCGCGATTTGAAATTTCCCGAATTGCATGGAAGCCGGGAAGACAAGCGTTTCTGCTTTCAGCGCCTGATCAAGCTGGATTCTGCCGGCCCCCTGCTCATACGTTCTATATGTTTGTCCTTCCGCGTTCCTAATAAGTTTAGCGGTATTCATGAGTGCCGCCTTGATCTGTTCCGGTCCCCATTCAGGATGAGCCTGTTTGAGGATAGCACAGGCACCTGCTACATGCGGAGCGGCCATGCTTGTTCCCTGAAGCGGGAGGTATCCGCCGGGAATGGTGCTGTTTATGGCGACTCCCGGTGCCACAACATCAGGTTTAATTTCCCATGTGGATGTAACAGGTCCGCGGGAACTGAAGTCAGCCAATATGTCCCTTTCTTCTATTATATTAGTCCGGGCAAGGAGCCGCCCTTCCTTCATGAGCTTCTTGAGCTTCTCTCCCTCTTCCTTTGAAAGTGCCGCTGCCGGAATGGGAACCTCGCTGTCCAGATTGCCAAAGAACCTGCCTTTTGTATTGTTATAGATAATGATTCCCTCTGCTCCTGCTTCCATCGCATGGACCGCTTTATCTGTAAACGTCAGTTCCCCTCTTTCTATTAGTACTATTTTTCCTTCCGCATTCTTCAATTCATCCGGATGCGCGAGTCCTCCATCGATCATTTCATAGGAGCGGTCAAATTCCCATTCCTTTGAACCCTGCAGCAAATCAAGGCGGATTTCGCGACCGTTTATACTCAAAAATGGCACCTTTATCGTTGGTGTAGAGGCTCCAACAGAAATAGCCTTCGACGCTGTTCCCGGAGAACCGACCGTCCATATATTCGGTCCTGAATTGCCTGATGAAGTGACAGCGGTTATTCCTTTTTCAACCGCTTTATTCAGGGCCATGCTTATCGGAAGGTCAGGGCCGTTTACGTTATTTCCTAATGAAAGGTTTAATACATCCACTTTATCCTTTATGGCCTGTTCGATGGCCGCAATCACCTGTTCTGTTGTTCCGCTTCCGCCTGGTCCGAGAGCCCTGTAAGCGATGATGGTTGATTCCGGTGCGACCCCCTGGATCCTGCCATTTGCCGCTATGATGCCTGCGACGTGAGTGCCATGCAGTGTGCCTTGTCCCCCTGCAGCCTTCGTTTCCATCGGATCTCTATCATTATCCACCAGATCGCGACCGCCGCCATAGCTTCTTCGTAAGTCGGGATGATTATAATCGATGCCGGTGTCGATCACGCCTACTTTTACACCCTTACCTGTGAGGCGCTGATTATTTTCATCATAATAGCCTCGGGCATTCAGGCCGCCAATCAGCTTGATATTGTCATTGGAATGTACATGATAGGTATTAACCGGTGAAACAGAAGAGACTGACTCCAGCTTTTGCAGGCTTTGCAATGCAGATGGCTTTCCTTTAACCGAAAAGCCGTTTAAGGCCTGATTGAATGTATGCCTGATTCGCAGATCAGGATTTTGTTCTATCATTTTTTTTATTTCCTGTTCCTTCTTTGCATCACTTAATACAACGATTGCCACTTTTTCAATATCCGATGATTCTTCCGGTATAGGAGGGTGTGAAAGTGTTCGGGCTGAAACAGGCGTTTGACTCCAAAACAAGGATATGACTGTTATGACCAGTAGGAATTTTTTCATTAGAAAACCCACCCTCTTTTTGTTTTAGGGTGGGCTGAATAGATGTCTTGTATGCGTAAATCCATATAAAATTACGGCTAATTCAAGGATTCATAAACAATATTAGCTACTTCTTTAGATAGAGCGCCTGTGCTCCGGTATGAACCGCTTGGTAAAGGGCCGTTGTTTTGTTTGTTCGTCAGCAGGATAATCTGAAGGTTTTCCTCTGGATCGATAATAACCTGTGTTCCGGTAAAACCTGTATGGCCAAAGGCTTTGTCAGAATAGTGTTCTCCCATATACCAGCTTTTACCCAGCTCCCAGCCATAACCTTGGCCAAAGCGCTGAGGAGAGGTAAACATATCAATCACTTCTTTATCATACATTTTGCTTTTCCCATATGTTCCCCCATTTAACATTGTCTGGCCCAATACGGCAAGGTCCCTTGCTGTTGAAAATAAACCGGCATGGCCTGCAACACCTTTATTGCCATAGAAGCTATTTCCATCATTAACTTCTCCAACTAAGGTGTAATTTCTCCAGTATTTGAACATGTCCGGGCTTTCTTCAACATAGTACCCGAAATTAGGGTCATCAATCATTTTATACTCATAAGGATTTCCCCATGAGGTAGCCGCAATTTTTTTCTTGAAATGGTCCGGTGGGGTAAACATCGTATCATGCATTTTTAAAGGTTTATAAATATTTTCTTCTAAGTATTTATCCAATTTCTGTCCACTAATCTCTTCAATCAAAAAACCCAGCATCATAAAGCTAAAATCGCTATATCTTCTGTCAGTGCCAATTGGATATTCAAGGGGCAGCTTGTTTATATAATTCAGGACCTCTTCCGAATTATCAGCGTAAAGGTATGTCGGCTTCCAAGGAGTTAAACCAGAGGTGTGTGTCAGCAGGTCAGCTACTGTAATATCTTCTTTTCCATGCTGGGCAAACTCAGGAATAAAATCAGATATCCTGTCATTGACTGAGAGTTTCCCGTCACTAACAAGTTTCATAATGCCCTGAGTTGTTCCCATTACCTTCGTAACGGAAGCAAGGTCGAACATTGTTTTCTTTTTCATTTTTCTGGGGTTCTCGAGCAATTCCCCCATATCATACTTTTGTGCATATCCGTACGCTTCCTGTTTGACAATCTTTCCATCCTTGGCCACAAGAACTACTGCACCCGGTGTAACACCATCCGCAATAGCCTCCGTAATGGCTTTATCAATACCCTTCAATTTCTCCGGATCAAAGCCTGCCTTTTTCGGATGGGCTTGACTTAATTTCTCCCCGGACCATTCTTTGGCATTCACCATATTTCCAGAAAAAGCTGCAGAACTTAAGACTAATGTGAGTACGATTAACAATAACCTTAATCTTTTCAAAACATCATCTCCTTTATAGGTTAACCAATATACAATATTCTGTATAATTCATACTATCTATCTTTCAATTGATTATCAATATAGTTTTTGGTATTTTCAGAAAATAGTACTTTTAGATTATACGGCAGAAAAAAAGCCATCAAATGAATGATGGCTTTCTCCCTTTATGTATTAAAACAGCTGATTTGGTTCCAGTTTTCCTTTTTGAATTAAATGGTCCCGCTTTTTATCTCTCCACATATCCGCAATGGTCGCGGCTATCAGTAATACTGTAAGCAGGATTCCTTTTCCTTCTGCCAGCTTAAATACCAGGGCGATAAAACCTTCAGACATGAAGGTTCCCATTAATGAACCTACCAGCATGATGATCCAGACAATCAATGCTCCTTCTAAAACGGCTAATGCTCTCATTTATTCGACCTCCTGGGTATATAAAATCATTATGCCAATACCCCGCAGACAGCAGTCTAAACGTTAATCTTACAAATCGGGCATTCCTTTACTTTCCAAAAATCTTCTGCCAGATGCTTTTGCTTTTTTCAGCCTCTAAGGCACCGGCTACTTCTTCTACAGACTTTTGAGTCGCCATCAATTTTTCATACAGAGAAGTAACTTTTTCGCTTTCTTTTTCATAGCCTTGTGCATGGGCATTTCTTAAATCTTCAATTGTGAGTTTGAGCTCGTGCACCTCATGTATCAGCTGTTTATTTTGTTCCCTGATTTTATTCTGGGTAAGACGGGATTGCTCGTTTTGCTGCACAAGGAAGCTGACAAGCTTTTTCATATCTGTCAGTTCGGAATTCACATTCATAAGCGAGGTAGAGCTGCTTTCTTCCTCATCCTCCACTGTAATGATGACCGGAATTCCCGCATCCTCAAGCTTTGCTGTGACTTCCTCTTTTTTCAGCCCATCTGAATATAATTTCCGGATAAATTTAAGCTTTTCAATTTCGGAAGCCTGGATTTTATAGCGATTATGTTCCTTCCGATAATTTATGTATTCTGCATGCTCCTGCAAATAACGCTTTAAGCTATTCTCAGGTATGTCCGGAAGTGCCTCTTTAAGCTCCTTCATTGTCAAATACTGATTTGCCAACGTCCTCAGCACCTTTCTTGGTATCTTGCCGATCACCCAGCTCCCGCCAGGTATTACCCATGACTAACCACCTAACCGCCAACAAAACCACCATGGTCATTTTTACGGTAAATGCTCCTTTAATGATGTCATCTATCCCGCCTTTTCTCCAACCATGATTACGCAATTTGACCACTTTTATTCATCATGAAATATTGATATATCAACATTTTGCATATAACCATCCAACCATCAACATGTTAACCGCTTACTAATTCTATTCGGATCTGCCTTCCTTTTCTTCTATACTCTATCATAACTTTTCCAGCTTTACGGGGAAAGAGACTTTTAACATAAAAATTAAATAGATTTCCCCGCTCATCATCAACCATCCAACCACCAACATATCAACCATGTTGCTTTTCAGATAGTGAGACCCGCTCCTCCCCTCCCCTTTTTGAAAAAAGAACAGAAAAATGCACCTCGATTTAAGAGAGGTGCATTTCTTTTAGTTTTGCGGTTTATATTCTTAGACGATCATTCGTCTGTTTAAAATGGTAGCGGATCGCATCTCAAATTCTCCTGGAAGCATTTCCGTCTCCATATGGGTTTACAGCTTTAGCCATTTTTACGTAAACTGCCCCATCAGTCAGAAGCTCCGTTGCCAGTTCGTAAATTGGCTGTTCCTCAATGCCGGCAAGCTTAAGGGTTCCTGCTTCAATTCCTTCAGGCCTTTCCGTTGTATCATGCAGAACAAGGACAGGCACACCAAGTGATGGTGCTTCTTCCTGAACTCCGCCTGTATCGGTCAGAATCAGATGAGCTCTTGAAGCAAAGTTATGGAAATCTATGACGTCAAGCGGCTCAATTAGGTTAATGCGGCTATCGCTGCCATGGATTTCTGATGCAATCTCCCGTACAGCAGGGTTCATATGAACGGGATATACGACTTGTATATCTTTCTGTTCTTGCACCAGCCTTTTAATAGCCTTGAACATGTTGCGCATCGGTTCGCCCAGGTTTTCACGGCGGTGTGCTGTCAGAAGCACTAGGCGGTCATCACCGATTTACTCAAGGACTTCATGATGCTACGTATCTTTATCCGTTGTTTTAAGCGCATCGATTGCCGTGTTTCCGGTGATGAAAATACTGTTGTTCTCTTTATTCTCATTTAAGAGGTTTTCCGCTGACTTCGATGTTGGCGAGAAGTGCAGATCAGCCATGACACCTGTTAGCTGGCGGTTCATTTCCTCAGGGAATGGAGAGTATTTATTCCAGGTGCGCAGTCCCGCTTCCACATGGCCGACGACAATCTGGTTATAGAAAGCGGCAAGGCTTGCAATAAACGTTGTAGTGGTATCACCGTGAACAAGCACGATATCCGGCTTTACTTCCTTCATGATCTTATCAACACCCTCAAGTCCGCGTGTAGTCACGTCTACCAGTGTCTGGCGGTCTTTCATGATATTCAGGTCATAATCGGGTGTGACCTTAAAAAATATTTAATACCTGATCAAGCATTTCGCGATGCTGTGCCGTCACGGTCACAATCGATTCAAAATGCTCAGGGTGTTTTTGAAGTTCAAGAACAAGAGGGGCCATTTTAATGGCTTCCGGCCTTGTCCCGAAAATTGTCATTACTCTTATTGAGGAAAACATTTAAAGCACCTTCCCCTTACATAAAAGATAAATACCTCTTATCTTTCTATGATTAAAAAGGGGATAAGGTGCTTCAAAAAGGAATTATTTCGTTCCGAATAAACGGTCGCCTGCATCGCCAAGGCCAGGAACAATATAGCCTTTTTCGTTCAATTTTTCGTCTAATGCTGCGATATAGATATCAACGTCAGGGTGAGCTTCTTTCACAGCTTCTACGCCTTCAGGAGCGGCAATTAGGCACATGAATTTAATGTTTTTGCCTCCGCGCTTTTTGAGAGAGTGGATTGCTTCAACTGCAGAGCCGCCCGTTGCAAGCATAGGGTCAACTACGATGAAATCTCTTTCTTCCACATCACTTGGAAGCTTTACATAGTATTCAACCGGCTGCAGGGTTTCCGGGTCGCGGTACAAACCGATATGGCCCACTTTTGCAGCTGGAATCAGCTTCAGGATGCCGTCAACCATTCCAATTCCCGCGCGCAGAATTGGGATGATCCCTATCTTTTTACCTGCAAGCACATTGGACTTCATCGTGCTGACTGGTGTATCAATTGTGATTTCTTCTAAAGGCATATCACGGGTAATTTCGAATGCCATCAGTGTTGCCACTTCATCGACAAGCTCACGGAATTCCTTTGTTCCTGTACTCTTTTCACGAATGTATGTAAGCTTATGCTGAATTAATGGATGATCAAATACGTAAACCTTTGCCATGAGTATCTCTCCTTTTCATTATGCAGATTGGTCGAACCACACTTCGTCTAATTTTACAGAAAAACAATTCCATCGGCAACTATGATTCGTATTTGTAAAAGAAAAGTCATTATTAATAAGAAAAGCGGAAGTCGAGAGTTTATTGGCGACATCGATGAATTTGCTTAGCACCGGTAGCCGTTGGCGCCTGAAGCCAGACAGTTTCTCTAAGTCCAAAATTTTCTTATATTGCCACACAAAAGCCGGCCTCAAGCTGAGACCGGCTGATGATTAATATTCAGGATATAAAGTGAAGCTGCCTGTTAGGGCTTCTACGCGCTGCGCAGCTTCTTGAAGCTTTCCTTCATCTTCATGATTTTTCAGTGTAAAGGCGATGATGGATGCAATTTCCTGCATTTCTTTTTCGCCAAATCCGCGGGACGTAACGGCCGCTGTACCAATACGGATACCGCTTGTCACGAATGGGCTTTCCGGATCGAAAGGGATCGTGTTTTTGTTGACTGTAATGCCGACCTCATCAAGTACTTTCTCAGCTACTTTCCCAGTTAGGCCAAGGGAGCGGAGATCAACCAGCAGCAAATGGTTGTCTGTACCCTGTGATACAAGGTCAATTCCTTCAGCCTGCAATGCTTCAGCCAATTTTTTTGCATTCGAAATGATATTGCCTGCATAGTTTTTGAAATCTTCCTGAAGCGCTTCGCCGAAGGCAACTGCTTTTGCCGCAATGACGTGCATTAAAGGACCGCCCTGGATTCCAGGGAAAATAGATTTATCAATTTTCTTCGCGTATTCTTCTTTGCAGAGAATCATGCCGCCGCGCGGTCCGCGCAATGTCTTGTGAGTAGTAGTTGTAACAAAGTCCGCGAACGGAACAGGATTCTGATGAAGCCCAGCAGCTACAAGTCCTGCAATATGAGCCATATCAACCATCAGCATGGCACCTACTTCATCGGCAATCTCACGGAAACGCTTGAAGTCAATTTCACGCGGATAGGCACTTGCACCCGCTACGATTAATTTCGGCTTAGACGTGCGGGCTTTTTCAAGGACATCTTCGTAATCAATGCGGTGTGTTTCTTTATCCACGCCATATTCAACGAAATTGTACTGCACGCCGCTGAAGTTAACAGGGCTGCCATGAGTTAAATGTCCGCCATGGGATAGATTCATGCCAAGAACAGTATCTCCCTGCTCTAAAACAGTGAAGTATACGGCCATGTTTGCCTGTGCACCTGAATGCGGCTGTACGTTCACATGCTCTGCACCAAAAATTTCTTTCGCACGGTCACGGGCTAAATCTTCGACTACATCCACATGCTCACATCCGCCATAATAGCGGCGGCCCGGATAGCCTTCTGCATACTTGTTGGTCAAAACAGAACCCTGTGCTTCCATTACCGCTTCACTGACAAAGTTTTCAGAAGCGATTAATTCAATCTTTGTTCTCTGGCGTCCTAATTCTTCTTGAATTGACTTGAAAACCTGCTCATCCTGCTGTGCTAAATGCTTCATAAGAATCCTCCCTTTTCTCCAACACACTTTTTAATGAAGGCCAGCCTCTGTGGGCTTGCCATTTCTATGTATCGATCTTTTTGTGAAAATTCTTTTTTATTTTAGCATGTTTTCTGAAAAAGTGACAGGCACCTATACCATTTTGATGAAGTGGTATAGGTACCTGTCACCCAATCCAGCCGGGATGATTAAAGCCCCAATCACGAGTCGATTGGGGCAGCAAATTAATATTAAATCATTTGCAAGATTCGTTTTCCATATTTCGTTCATAAATTGCCCGGGCCCCGCCAATGAGTTTCGGCCTGGTTTTGGCCATGGTGACGTGTGCCGCGCCGACTGATTTTTGGGAGGTCCTGATTGGAACAGCTACATGCTTCAGATGCATGCCGATCAGTGTGTCGCCGATATCAATGCCGGCATCTGCCTTGATAAACTCGACCATGACGGGATCTTTGAAGTGTTCATAGGCATATGTCGCCATCGCGCCGCCGGCCTTGCGGTGAGGAATGACGGCCACTTCATCCAGGTTTTTTGCTTCGGTGACAGCCCGCTCAACGACCAATGCCCTGTTCAAATGTTCGCAGCATTGAAAAGCCAGAGCAGTCCCGGTGTCCTGGCGGAGCTTGTCCAGACGCTCAAAAATCATTTCAGCCACTTGTTCCGTTCCGGCTGTGCCTATTCTTTTCCCGGCGACTTCACTTGTGCTGCAGCCCACTACAAGAAGATGCTTTTCACTTAAAGGAACCTGTTCGCTGAATTCACATATGATTGCATCGAATTCTTTTTTCCATTGATCGATCAAAAAGCTCACCCTTTCGAAAGTTTATTTCGTTTCGTAAGCAGTAATCTTTCCGACACGGTTTTCATGGCGGCCGCCTTCAAAATCTGTTGAAAGCCATACTTTTGCAATTTCACGTGCCAGGCCTGGGCCTATCACTCGTTCACCCATAGCGAGGATGTTGCTGTCATTATGTTCACGGGTTGCTTTTGCACTGAATACATCATGCACAAGTGCACAGCGGATTCCCTTTACTTTGTTGGCAGAGATGCTCATGCCAATTCCAGTTCCGCAGATCAGAATGCCTTTATCGAATTCGCCTTCCGCTACCTTTTCGGCAACAGGCAATGCATAATCCGGATAATCTACCGAAGTTTCGCATTCACAGCCGAAATCTTCATATTCAATGCCCATTTCATCCATCAGGTTTTTTATTTCTTCGCGGAGATTAAGTCCCCCATGGTCTGATGCGATTGCAATTTTCATAATGAAACCCTCCAATTTGAAGCCGTTTTATTTTGACATTATTCTCTTATTTTGACACAAAACCTTGAAAATATAAAGAAAGGGAGCCGCATTTTGGGCTCCCTTATAATTTAAATTTAGTAATGGTGCTATTTAATTTTTCTGCCTGCTCTTTTAGTTCGACGGCGAGCTTTTCCACATTGCCGATTACAGCTGTCTGGTGCTGAGTGGCAGCTGAAACCTCCTGGGCGCCTGCTGATGTTTCTTCAGCAATAGCCGCTACTTCCTGGGATTGAGTGGATGTATGCTGTATGCCTTCCATCTGGTTATCCACCAGCCCCGAAATGGCAGACACTGAAGCAGCCATTTCATTGACCACTTTCGCCATTTCCTCTATCACTTCATTTGTTTTCGTGCCTTTTTTCACTTCATTATTAGCAGTCTCCACCTGATAAGAGATTTGCGTGACAACATTGCGGACCTCTTCCTGAATGTTTTTTATCAGTTCTGAGATGCCTTGGACTGCCTGCGCACTTTCATCTGCAAGTTTCCGCACTTCTTCAGCGACCACGGCAAACCCTTTGCCATGGTCCCCCGCACGGGCTGCTTCAATGGAGGCATTTAAAGCAAGAAGGTTTGTCTGTGCTGCAATGTCACCGACAAGCTGTATAATCTGCTCTACCTTTACGGCATTTTGCTCAAGACGCTTTACTGTCTGAAGTGATTCCTCATTATCCTGGGCCAGTTTTTCTATGCCGGAAATAAGCGAATGGATCACTTTCTTTGATTCCATCAGGTCCTGAACCATTTCACCGGAAACATTTTGTGAAGCTTTTGCTTTATCTTGGACTTCCTGAGCAATGCGCAGGACATCTTCCATAGATTCAGCAGTTGATTGAATAGAAACGGCAGAACTATCTGCTCCCTGGGAAATCTCACTGATGGTTCTGGCAATCGCATCTGCCTGCTCTGCAGCTGCTGAGGACTCGGAAGACATGGCAATGACTTTTTCATTTGTTTCCCGAAAGTTCTCTTCAATCTTTTGAACCATATCTCTTAAATTGAAAAGCATATGGTTGAACGCAATCCCCAATGAACGGATCTCATCATCTGATTTGGAAAGCTCTGCATCCTGGCCGATATCCCCATTGGCGGCCATGAGGGCCGTTTTTTCAAGCTTCTGCAATGGTTTGATAATAAAGCCTGCAGCAAAAAAGGCAAGAACACCTGACCAGAAAATCCCCATTCCTAAGGTTAAAATAGTAAAAACTGCCTCTCCAAATGGTAGCATCTCTTCAATGCTCGGAAATAAAAAGTAAAGAAATATAGCACTTGTCGTGTATGTAATGATGGCCAGCGATGTGATGAATAATACGAGCTTTTTCCTAAGGCCGAATTTATAGCCCTTTTTCTCCCCCATTATGTTGTCCCCCTGATTAATCTTCTCTCTTGACACGATCCAAAATTTGTTCAATCGCTTCTGTCAATTCCTTAAATGTGCTTCTATATATCTCAACCGGCCCCCCATATGGATCAATTATATCTCCCGCAGCTCCGGCAAACTCTTTTAATGTGAAGGTTTTGCCCTCTGCGCCAGGAAACATGGACAGAACCGTATTTTTGTGGCCGGCTGTCATCGTTAAAATATAGGTCGCCCAGTCTATTAAATCTTCATTTATACTGGATGACTGATGCTGAAGCAGAATGCCGTGCTGCTCCAGCACACTTTTCGTATTCGCGGATGCTTCACTGCCGTCTGCCGCATATACGCCAGCCGACTTCACTTCCACACCGGGAATCGATCTGCTTTTTAAAATGGCTTCTGCCATTGGGCTTCTGCATGTATTTCCCGTACAAACAAATAATACATTTGCCATAGAAACTCCCCCTTTTTTATATCGGTTTATAACTATTAAACTTTATCCAAACTTTTCTTACATTATAAGACAATTTTCCTATAACACCTATAGCTCCCGTGCAAAAAAAGAAAAAGGGCAGCTCGCACCCTTTTCATTTTTCACAAAATATTAACATTTAAACACCGGCTGCGTGCCCGACTCGTTACTCGACAAAATTCGGGCGGTGGCTGTCACCCTATTAAAAGCTTTATCCCAAAAGCGAGGAGGATGGCGCCTCCGAGAGCTTCGCTGTAGGAGCCGATCCAGCTTTGGACTTTTCTGCCGGTGAGGAGGCCGGCCCATGTGAGGAGGGCCGCCCCGGCTCCGAAGAATACGAGCACCAGGAATGTTTTAGCTCCGTAGATTCCAAGGCTTAGGCCGACTGAGAAACTATCAAGGCTGACGCTCAGTGCAAAAATCAGCAGCCCTATGCCCACTGGCGTAATTAAGCTGTCTTCATCATCCCTGAAGCTTGACCAAATCATCTGCACACCTAATAAAAGGAGCAGCCCCCCGCCAGCATATCCGGCAATGGCTCCAAATGTATTTGAAAGGAATCTGCCTGCTATCATTCCCAATAAAGGCATCCATACATGGAAAAGTCCAATGGTGATGCCGATTTTAACTATTTGTCTGAGGCGGAGTTTGTACATCCCCATGCCAAGACCTACTGAAAAGGCATCCATTCCCAATGCGAATGCCATTAAAGCCAGTGTTAAAATTTCTCCAATCATTGCAGACATTTTCCCGCCCCCCTTGGACTTGCTAATTCAGCATATGCACGTCCAGGCGGATTTAGAATGCCCTTGCCTTCTTACAAAACAAAAAACCGCTTCAATGACGAAACGGTTTCTTTACTATCTGCTAACGACCCTGTGACCAGCTGCCTTCATCAGGCGGTTCATGATGGCATGCCCCACGCCTTCCCCCGGAAACATCTCACTGAAAATAACATCAGCATCTGTTGTATTGAAATATCTTAATGCTTCATAGAGGGAGCTTGCCACGGTCTCAAGCTTTTCCCGCTGCCCGCACGCATACACATAGTCAGCATGATAGAATTCCCGGTTTTCCACTGTAGTCAGAACGCCGACTGAAAGACCTTCCTGCTTCCTATCCTCAACAAATTGCTGGATATCCTCTCTTGTTCCTTCTACTAAATATAGAGGTGCATCCGGCGCATAGTGACGGTACTTCATACCCGGAGATTTCGGCGCCTGGCTTTCATCCGCTAATGCCGGGTCTACGCTGACCTCTCCCACAACCTCTTCAAGCTGTTCTCTTGTAATGCCGCCCGGCCTTAGGATCACCGGCACTTCAGCCGTACAATCCACAACGGTTGATTCCACACCAACACCAGTCGGACCTCCGTCCACTAATCCGGCAATTCTTCCATTCAGATCTTCCCAGACATGGTCAGCCGTTGTCGGACTTGGCCTTCCGGACCGGTTCGCACTTGGAGCCGCAATGGGCAGACCTGTTTTCTTCAGCAGAGCCAAGGCAACCGGATGATCCGGCATTCTCACAGCCACTGTGGATAAACCTGCTGTGGCATATTCGGAAAGAATGCCCTCCTTATGAGTAAAGATGAGCGTAAGCGGTCCCGGCCAAAATTGTTCCATCAGTGTCTGTGCCTTTTGCGGAATTTCCGTTATAAAAGCGTCCAGCTGAGCTTTATCAGCAATGTGGATAATCAGTGGATTATCACTGGGACGTCCTTTCGCCTCGAATATTTTTTTGACCGCTTCATCATTTTTCGCATTCCCGCCTAATCCATATACGGTTTCTGTTGGAAAAGCGACCACTTCATTATTTTTCAGCAGATCGGCAGCCTGTGAACACTGTGAATAACTATCTTCTTTATCCACACTGTTATCCACCGACCATCTCTTTGTAATCATTGTTATCCACCTTCATAAAAAATGTTTTTTCGCTGTCAAAATTCCTATGTTTTCGACATTTTTTTTGAACATTCCTTTGGAAAGTATAGTAGAAGAAGCTGGATAACTCAAGTCTTATCCACAAATTGTGTATAAATTAGACGGATTTGTGTATAACTTTGGCAAGATACCCACAATTCACATGGATAATTTCAAAAAGAAAGAGTTATCCACAGTCAGGATGTGTTTAACATGCTCTGACTCGAATAATACTTCAGGCAAGTGCCCTGTTTCTTCCTCCTTGAAACCAAGCAGGCTGAAAAAGGCCAGTGAATTTCGTTTATTCGATGCGAGATACAGGGCCTCCATGCCCCGATCCCTGGCCAGCATTAATATTTGCTCAAACAATATAAATAAATCTTTTTCAGTTGCTGTGGATGTCATCACAAGGGATCTCAAGAGACCGACCTTGCCATGGGGTTCAATTCCCAGGGTAGCCTTAATATCCCCGGAATCATTCTCCATAATTAAAAAACATTCAATTGCTTCCTTTATCCCATCCGTACTTAAGTTTGCCGATTCCAGAAAAGATGCCAGATTCTCCACATCTGAAGCATGAGCACATCTCACTACACCTGTTTCCATTTCTTCACCCCATTTTCTTATTGTCAATCTATGAATATGAAAAAATAGAAAAAGTAGAACTAGATTTTCAGGAAAACGGAAGCTCCTTGCCGACACTTCGTGGGGCAGACTGCTTGTGCTGGACAGTTATCGGCATATCATATGAGTTAATAGAAAACACGGCAGCTGTCAGATGCGGCTGCCGTGTTTAAATTACTATCATATACATTTTTTCTGCGGCAGGTTTAGTCGTTCGAGTTGCCGCCTTTTCGGCCGATTTCTTCGTAGAAATCGCGGTCATGATTTTCACTTGTTGCTTCTCCGCCTTTACGTCCAATTTCCTGGTAGAATTCCTTGTCATGATTTTCGGCTGTTGCTTCTCCGCCTTTTTGGCCAATCTCCTGATAGAATTCACTATCATGATTTTCAGCTGTCGCTTCTCCGCCTTTTTTGCCTATTTCCTGGTAGAAGTCCTTGTCATGGTTTTCAGCTGTTGCTTCTCCGCCTTTGGAGCCGATTTCCTGATAGAATTCCTTATCATGGTTGCGGCTTGTTGCTTCTCCGCCCATGCGTCCTCGTTCCTCACGAGACATTTTATCGTTGTTATTGTTGTTGTTTTTAGCCATAATCTTTCATCTCCTTTTTTGTTTGTGTTTTGTTGCTACACTCCTTTAAATATCCGTTTATAGGAGAATCAAACGCATGAAAGGAAGATGTTATCTGCTTGTCTTAATTGTAATTTGATTTCCACTTTTTAAAACAATTCTAAAAAGAGTTGGGATTGGGGTTGGGTTCGGACTCTGCCTGCGCTATTTCTCACTTCTCTGTCTAAAGTTGGCTCGGGTTCCGACTGTGCGAGTGCTTTTTCTCGCTTCTGTGTCTGAAGTTGACTCGAGTTCGGACTCTGCCTGCTCTTTTCCGCTCTTATCTGTCCGAAGTTGGACCAGGTTCTGACTCTACGGGCGCCTTTTCTCGCTTCTGTGTCTGAAGGTGTTCCGGGTTCCGACTCTGAATCTACTTTTCCGCTCCCACTGTCCGAAGTTGACTCCTTGCACAACCATAAATTGCTGAAAAAAAGAAAAACCCCGCTCTGCAGCAGGGCTTAACCAAATATTTTTTCCCATATTTCTACTAAGAAGAATTTTACTTCTACTGGTTCTTCATCTTCCTCCGTGTAAACAGGAGGGGTTTCTTTTTCGGAGTCTGTGTCAGCCGCGATTTCTTCTGCTTGTACTACTCCCTTCTTTTCTCCTTCTTCAAATCCTTCACTTACAGCTACTCCGTTTGAGAAGTCAAGGAAGCATAGAGGAGGGAACAGCACACACCACCAGTTGGCGCCTTTTCCTTCGCCAAGAGTGATAAGGATCGCTTCGTACTCGCCTGCAGGATATAAGAATTGTCCGTATAATTTCGTCGGGAAGCTGACTTTTCCAAAGTCGGCATTTACACTTTGGTTCGACCCTTCTTCAGCTACTACTTGTTCGGCAATCTTCTGAATCTCAGGCAATCTGGACTGAATCAGTTCGCGGGCATCTTCGATTGACGTCAGCTCTGCCACCCACTCTGTGATTTCTGCATTTACTGCGTCCCTTACTTTTCTTTTAACCGCCTGGTCCTCTTCATTATCGCTATTAGCCAGAATGCGCAGCCTGATGGCCTCATTTGGTATTACCATCGGTTCATCAGCTGTCACTTCTGTTTGCGGTATATATAAACTTAAAATGGTTCCTAAGGATAAAATCAATACATATAATTTCACAATCGTTTTTGTGTTCATCATTTCCGGCACCATCCCTTCACTATCCACAGTGTGGACAGGATGGCAGATTCTTAAACTATTAAAATTAATATTTTTCTAGTTTCTATTAATTTTATTAGATTCGACAAAATTCGGGTGGTACCTGTCATCCGATTTCCGCAAAAACCATCCGGTCTTTGCCATTTATGTCGCAGATGGTTTCTATATCGGCATGTGGAAAAGCCTTTTGAAGGAGTGCAGAAACTGCTTCACTTTGGCCGGCTCCTACCTCGAAACCGATGAGGGCACGGTCTTTGATGACAGCTGGCAGCTCTGCCATAAAGCGCTTGTATAGATCCAGTCCCTCTTCCCCTGCAAAAAGGGCACGATGCGGCTCGTGCTTGGTGACTACATCTGACATCCACTCGATATCCCTTTCCGGTATATACGGAGGGTTTGATAGAATGATATCAAATTTCTTTCCTTTTGAGATAAGGGGCTGGAGAAGGTCTCCCTGGAAAAATTCGATTTCTGCGCCATTCTGTTCTGCATTTTTTTGAGCAAGCTCAAGGGTCGGCCCATAAATATCTGTGGCCGTAACATTTAATTCCGGTTTCTCGAGCTTCATCGTAACAGCAATCGCTCCGCTTCCGGTGCCAATGTCCGCCATTTCAAGTCCAGTTACAGTGCCAAACAGCTTGTTTATTTTCTGCAGAGCGTTATAAACCAGTTCTTCTGTTTCCGGCCTTGGAATAAGGACATCTTCATTCACCTGGAAGGTGCGCCCGTAAAATTCCTCAGATCCAATGATATACTGAACAGGCTGGCCCGCTGCGTGTGCCTGCACAGCTCTTTGGAATTCAGCCAGGATCTCCGGATTTAATTCTTCGCGCAGATTAGCCAGAAAGCTTGCCCTGCTCATTTTCATAAAATGCTGCAATAGCAGCTCACCGGCATTCTCATCACGATTTGATGTCTTTAAAAAAGAAGAAGCCCAGTTGAGGGCTTCATATACTTTCATCGTTGAATTACTCATTGGATGCACTATCCAGCTTGGCAGATTGCTCTTCCACGATCAGCGCGTCAATAACCTCATCAAGCTTGCCTTGAAGGATCTGATCAAGCTTTTGGATCGTCAAGCCAATGCGGTGATCGGTTACACGGTTTTGCGGGAAGTTGTACGTACGGATACGCTCAGAGCGGTCTCCGGTACCAACTGCTGATTTACGCTGCTGGTCATATTCCGCCTGTGCTTCCTGCTGGAACTTATCATAAACACGGGCACGAAGAACCTTCATCGCTTTTTCTTTATTCTTGATTTGTGACTTTTCATCCTGGCAGGATACAACTGTCCCTGTCGGCAAGTGAGTAAGACGAACAGCTGACATCGTCGTGTTAACACTCTGTCCGCCCGGCCCGCTTGAAGCAAATGTATCCACACGGATATCTTTTTCATGAATGTCGATTTCCACTTCTTCTGCTTCCGGAAGAACCGCAACCGTTGCCGTTGAAGTATGGATGCGCCCGCCAGATTCAGTCTCCGGTACACGCTGAACACGGTGTGCTCCATTTTCAAATTTAAGCTTGGAATACGCGCCATTTCCGTTAATCATGAAGATGATTTCCTTATAACCGCCAACACCAGTAGAACTGGTTTCAATGACATCGATCTTCCAGCCCTGCGTCTCGGCAAAGCGGCTGTACATGCGGTATAGGTCACCTGCAAATAAGGCAGCTTCATCACCGCCGGCAGCACCGCGGATTTCCATAATAACGTTTTTATCATCATTCGGGTCTTTCGGAATGAGGAGGATTTTCAGACGCGCTTCCAGGTCCTCTTTTCTTTCCTCAAGATCAGCCAGCTCTTCTTTTACCATTTCGCGCATTTCTGCATCCAGCTTCTCTTCAAGCATGGCACGCGCATCCTGATACTGCTCTTTCACTTCTTTATATTCGCGGTATGTGTCAACAGTTTCCTGAATACCGGACTGTTCTTTTGAATATTCGCGAAGCTTTTTCGGATCATTGACAATTTCCGGATCGCTCAAAAGCTCATTTAATCTTTCATAACGGTCCTCGACAGATTGAAGACGATCAAACACAGCCATTCACCTCAATTTTTATCCAATAACCGCGGGGGATTTCCCGACGGAGTATAGTTAAATTTATTTACAGACGTAGCTCCATAACATTCTAATTATAGTATAGCTGAAAGTTACAGTCAAAACGATTCATGCCTTCTTTTGACCGGGGAATTTTCTGAAAAATCATTGCGAGATTTTGCGATATCCGATATATTGGTTTTATGAAAAATAAAAACATTACACCTATCAAACGTTTGTCCCTTAGAGATGAAGTTTACGAAACACTTAAGAAAAATATTATCAAGCTTGATTTTGAACCGGGTTCGCGCCTTCAGGACAAGGAGCTTGCAGAAGACTTTGGGATCAGCCGCACTCCTGTCCGGGAAGCCTTAAAGCGGCTTGAGGATGAAGGGCTCGTTGTATCGACGCCCGGTTCATCAACCCGAGTAACACCTCTAAATGAAGAGGGTGCCAGCCACGCCTTTCCTGTGGCAGCTTCCCTGCATGCTTTAGGTGCAAGGCTTGGCGTTCCCCGCTTAATGCCAAGTGATTTTGAAAGACTTGAAGCTGCCAATAAAAGGCTGGAGGCTGCCATGAAAGAACAGGATATCCTTAGTGCAGTAAAAGCAGATGAAGCCTTCCACGAAGTTTATCTTTCTGCAGCAGATAATCCCGAAATTATCTCTGCATTAAAGAGGATTATGCCTAAAATTCAGCGTCTGGAGATTGCTCAATTTGGATCATTAAATGGGCTGAAATCTGTTGAACAGCACAAGAGGATTATGGAAGCGAGCAGGCAAGGCCAGGAGCAGCTGGCATCCAGACTGGTGGAGGAAAACTGGCTAAGCCTTGGCGGACTTTTAACAGGGAAATGAGGTGAACTCGTATGAAAGCCATTTTATTAGGCGTTTGCTCCGCTTTCTTTTTTGCTTTTACCTTTGTTTTAAACCGGGCAATGGAAATGGATGGCGGGAGTTGGCTATGGAGTGCATCGCTCCGCTATTTTTTCATGATTCCGCTGCTGGGTGCCATTGTGGCATTCAGGGGAAATTTGCGGCCCTTATTTATCGAAATGAAAAAGGCCCCAGGGCCATGGCTGCTATGGAGCTTTGTAGGCTTTGGTTTATTTTACGCACCTTTATGTTTTGCGGCAGCCTATGGACCCGGCTGGCTGATTGCCGGAACCTGGCAGATTACGATTATCTCCGGTTCCCTGCTTGCACCGCTTTTTTTCGTTGCGTTTCAAACCGGAAATGGAACGGTGAAGGTAAGAGGGAAAATTCCTTTTCGCGGAATGATGATGAGCCTGGTTATTCTTCTTGGCGTTGCGGTTATGCAAGTGGAGCACGCATCCTCCATTTCTTGGCGGGATACGCTGCTTGTCATTATTCCTTTGATTATCGCCTCCTTTGCCTACCCGTTAGGCAACCGCAAAATGATGGATGTGTGTGAAAATCGGCTGGATGCCTACCAGCGTGTGCTCGGGATGACGATTGCCAGTCTTCCATTTTGGTTCCTGCTTTCAAGCGCCGCCTTGGCAACAAGCGGAGTGCCCAGTTTCAGCCAGGTCACTCAGTCCGGCTTAGTCGCCCTTTTTTCCGGCGTCTTTGCTACGGTATTGTTCTTTGCCGCAACCGACCTCGTCCGCGGCAATATGCAAAAGCTGGGGGCTGTGGAAGCAACCCAATCTCTCGAGGTCCTTTTCGCAGTTCTCGGTGAAGTGGTGCTGCTGACAAGCCCGCTGCCATCCGGAATTTCTTTAACAGGGATGGCCCTTGTCATTGTTGGCATGGTGCTGCACAGTTATGTGACCTCGAACAAAGCCATTTTAAAAAGAAAAGCCGCGTAAAAAAATGCCCTGGTAAGCAGGGCATTTTACGTGCGGTCTTCCTGAACCTTTACTTCAATATGATAACGGGGAAGAGCCTTGATCAACATTTTGTGCAGTTGAGCTTGAGCATCCATCTTTTCCTGATGGGTCATATTGCCCCGTCGATAAGCTGTCACCCACATATCTTCTCCATTAACCCAGACAGCTCCAGGTCGGAATCCTTCATGAGCAGCAATCACCTTGCGGGCATGGTCGATATCATCCTGATTATCCAGGCGCTTGCCGTCAAAATTGATAAAGTTCGGATTCTGGTCACCGCTCTTCGTCCGGTCCAATGTATCATTGTCCTCCGTGCGATCCAGATTATTATTTATAAATGAAACTCCATCCCGGCTCTCATGGTCATACTCACTTTCAGTTGCCTGATTGTTGGCACACCCAGCCATAAATGTGAGCATCAGAAGGAAAATAATAAGCTTCTTCATTTCTTACACCTCCTTTTTATAGCATGTCCGCTATAAGGAGGGATTGTGCGGTCCAAAATAAGGCAAAGCTGGGGTGACGTTTATGGCAACCTTTTCTCTCCGTCCCTTCCGTTTTTCGGCTTCATGAGCCGCTCATGGCGACCTTTTCTCTCCGTCCCTTCCGTTTTTCGGCTTCATAAGCCGCTCATGGCGACCATTTTTCTGCCTCCCTTCCACTTTTCGGCTTCATGAACCGTTCATGGCGACCATTTTTCTGCTCATCTTCCACTTCTCGGCTTCATGAGCCGCTCATGGCGACCATTTTTCTGCTTCCCTTCCACTTTTCGGCTTCATGAACCGTTCATGGCGACCATTTTTCTGCTCATCTTCCACTTCTCGGCTTCGTGAGCCGCTCATGGCGACCTTTTCTCTGCTTCCCTTCCGCTTTTCGGCTTCATGAACCGTTTATGGAGACCTTTTCTCTGCTTCCCTTTCGTTTTTCGGCTTTGTGAGCCGTTCATGGTGAAATTTTTAATTTCACCTTCCGTCTTCTGCGCACTAATGACCCAAATTAAAAAAACTGCCCGGAACACGCCAGGGCAGAGAGATCGTTAAGTATGAATTTATGATAAAAACTCGGTTGTCTTCTGTTTTTCTAAAACATTGGGTGATTTGGGAACTTCATGGTGATGGCGGCAGCGCGGTTCATAGGCTTCTGAGGCGCCAACTAAAATAACCGGGTCATCATATGAAGCTGGATTTCCATTGATCAGGCGCTGTGTACGGCTTGCAGGTGATCCGCAGACGGCACAGACGGCTTGAAGCTTTGTTACCAATTCTGCTATCGCCATGATGGCAGGCATTTGGCCAAACGGCTCCCCGCGGAAGTCCTGGTCAAGTCCAGCAGCGATGACACGATGTCCGCTGTCGGCCAAGTGCTGAATGACTTTGACAATTTCATCATCAAAAAATTGCACTTCATCGATAGCAATCAAATCAGTTTCAGGTGTAATGTATTTAAAAATATCGGTAGACTGGGTCAGGGGTTTAGCTATGACCGAAGTTCCATTATGTGAAACGACAGCTTCATCACTATATCGGTTATCAATCTGCGGTTTAAATACAGCGATTTGCTGTTTGGCGAACTGAGCTCTGCGCACACGGCGAATCAGTTCTTCTGATTTGCCGGAGAACATGCTGCCGCAAATGACTTCCACCCATCCGTGATGATTCATAACGTACATGAACGGCCTCTCCTTCCTCGTTCTAACTAATAGAATGGCTTGTTTTCCTTATTTTATGAAGAAAGGGTCGGAGCTGTTAATTTTGCTTGCACTCGTGCTTTTTTACAAATCAAAAAGGTCCCTATAAATAGTTCTTCATAACGGCTAATTTTGCAATAAAAAACAGGCAAGAAAGTTAACTTGCCTGTTTTTGTTGTTTATTATTTTTGTTCTGACTTAATGCCGTATTTCTTATTGAAACGGTCAACACGTCCGCCGGCTTCAGCGAATTTTTGACGTCCAGTATAGAATGGATGGCACTCAGAGCAAGTTTCAACGCGGATCTCTTCTTGAACAGAACCGGTTTCGAACTCGTTACCGCAAGCACATTTCACCATTGCTTTTTTATAGTTAGGATGAATTCCTGATTTCATTCTTTTCATCTCCTTCCGCCCTGAATCATTCGAAACAGAGTTATATATTACGGGCAATCATGAATTGCCGTAAACTTCAAAAACACACTGTCATCATTATAACAAGTCCATGTGTTTTTTGCAATAAGCGAATTATGCATCCTGGAATTCCCAAATAGAAAAATTAATGCGAACGCTTAGCCTTCATTTCTTCAGCAAGGTTAGCGAAAAATTCTTCATTCGATTTTGTCTGTCTCAGCTTGCGGAGAAGTTTTTCGGCGAAGTCCGGTGAATCTGACATGGACTTGCGGATTGCCCACAGCTTGTCAAGGTGATCCTTCTGAATAAGAAGTTCCTCTTTACGCGTGCCGGAGCGGCGGATGTCGATGGCCGGGAAGATTCTTCTTTCAGCCAGTGAACGGTCAAGGTGCAGCTCCATATTGCCTGTCCCCTTGAATTCTTCGTAAATAACATCATCCATTCGTGAACCCGTGTCAACGAGTGCAGTTGCCAGAATCGTTAAGCTTCCGCCCTCTTCAATGTTTCGGGCTGCACCGAAGAAACGCTTTGGACGGTGGAATGCCGCCGGGTCAATACCGCCGGAAAGGGTTCTGCCGCTTGGAGGAATAACCAGGTTATATGCTCTAGCCAGTCTTGTAATACTGTCCATCAGAATTACAACATCACGCTTATGCTCAACGAGACGCATAGCGCGTTCAAGAACGAGCTCGGCCACTTTAATATGGTTTTCCGGCACTTCATCAAACGTAGAGCTGACCACATCGCCTGCAACGGAACGCTCGATGTCTGTTACCTCTTCCGGACGCTCGTCAATCAATAGCACGATCAGTTCCGCTTCCGGGTGGTTGGTGGTAATGCTATTGGCAATTTCTTTTAAAAGCATGGTCTTACCTGCTTTTGGAGGAGCGACAATCAGACCGCGCTGACCAAATCCAACCGGTGCAAGCAGATCCATAATTCTTGTAGACAGCTGTCTTGTACCTGTCTCCAATTTCATATGGCGGTTTGGATAGAGTGGTGTCAGACCAGGAAAGTGAACGCGCTCTTTTGCTGATTCCGGATCATCGCCATTCACAGCTTCAACCTGCAGAAGGCCGAAATAACGCTCATTTTCTTTTGGAGGACGGACTTTTCCTGAAACCTTATCTCCGTTTCTCAAATCGAAACGGCGGATTTGGGAAGCGGAAATATAAATATCCTCAGAGCTTGGTGAATAGTTGATTGGACGAAGGAATCCGAATCCTTCTGACTGAATAATCTCCAGGACACCTTCCATGAAGAAGTAGCCTTCCTGCTCTGCTCTTGCTTTCAGGATGGCAAAAATTAATTCTTTTTTCGATAACTTGCTGTAATAAGAAACTTTATATTCACGGGCAAGTTCATAAAGCTCTTTAAGCTTCATATTTTCTAAACTTGAAATGTTTAAACCCATTTTTACACCACACTTTTGAAATTTTCAATTATTTCCTCCATATGCAGCTGTTCAAATTATTGGACTTTATATGAAAGGAAAGGGAAAGATACTTTGAGGCACTGAAAATAGCTGAAGATTCTATCATTATGTTCTAATTAAAGGTTTCGAGGAATGGAACGGTTTGCTGTCCGTTTTCGGTTAAAATATTGAGGTATCCTATTCCATGAAAAACAATCTCTATTTTACCCCTTAATATGAAAATTAATCAATAACAAAATTTGATATGGAAAATATAGCAGGAAGGAAATGAAAATGAGCAGGCTGGCGCAATGTGGCCAGCACTCATTTTCTATCTGTTTATATATATTTATTTAATAACAAGATTAGGCTTTTTCTTCAGACTATGGCGCCCTTCGACAAAGCGGACCGTTCCTGATTTGGCACGCATAACAATTGAATGGGTTGAACCATATGAGCCTTTAAACTGTACACCCTTCAAAAGCTCCCCATCTGTTACGCCAGTTGCAGCAAAAATTGCGTCATCGCCTTTTACCAGGTCTTCCATAAGAAGGACTTTGTTAATATCAAGGCCCATCTTTAAGCAGCGCTCAGCCTCTGCGTCATTTTGCGGAAGAAGTTTCCCCTGAATTTCCCCGCCAAGGCACTTAAGGGCAACAGCTGCCAGCACGCCTTCTGGTGCTCCGCCGGATCCGAACAGAATATCGACACCCGTTTCATCAAAGGCAGTATTAATGGCTCCAGCCACGTCGCCATCATTGATTAATTTAATTCTGGCACCAGCTTCGCGAAGCTGGCTGATGATGTGTTCATGGCGCTCACGGTTAAGCACTGTCGCCACAACATCCTGAATATCCTTGTTTTTGGCTTTTGCCACCGCTTTCAAATTATCCAAAACAGAAGCGTTAATATCAATTTGTCCAACCGCTTCAGGACCGACTGCAATTTTGTCCATGTACATATCCGGAGCATGCAGAAGATTTCCATGGTCAGCTACTGCAAGTACAGCTAATGCATTCCAGCCGCCGGATGCTACGATGTTAGTGCCTTCAAGCGGATCAACAGCGACATCTACACGCGGACCATAGCCTGTTCCAAGCTTTTCGCCGATATAAAGCATTGGCGCTTCATCCATTTCGCCTTCCCCGATAACGACTGTTCCTTTCATTGGCACTGTATCGAATACATCTCTCATTGCAGAAGTAGCGGCATCATCCGCCTCATCTTTTAATCCGCGGCCCATCCAGCGTGCTGATGCTAAAGCGGCACCTTCCGTTACGCGAACTAATTCCATTGACAAACTTCTTTCCATCGATTTTTCCTCCCCGGATTCTAAGGCTGGCAGCATGGCAAATGCGGACCGGCTTCTTACCCCCGGCACCGCAATAGCCCGCCTTAATTTATATTTGTCTGCTGATCTTACAAAAGATCAGTCAGCTGTCAATATTCAAAGGTGTTCTATTTATGCGTTCTTCATTTGTTCCATTTCTTCTTTGCTCATTTCTTCCCGCCAGATTGTGGCACCAAGTCCATTCAGCTTTTCAACCAGGTGGCTGTAGCCTCTGTCGATATGCTCTAAGCCTGTGACTTCAGTGACACCTTCCGCCATTAAGCCGGCAATTACCAGTGCAGCGCCTGCGCGCAAATCACTCGCCTTCACTTTAGCACCCTGAAGCTGAACAGGTCCATTGATGATCGCAGAGCGCCCTTCCACTTTAATGTTGGCATTCATTCTGCGCAGCTCATCAATATGCTTAAAACGGGCACTATAAATAGTATCAGTGACCATGCTTGTCCCTTCTGCTCCCGTTAACAGAGAAGTCAGCGGCTGCTGCAGGTCTGTAGGGAAGCCCGGATAAACAAGTGTTTTTATATCCACAGCTTTCATTTTCTCAGCTGGTCCGACAAATACCTGGTCGTCGTTCGTTTCAATCTGAACGCCCATTTCGCGCAGCTTTGCAATTAAGGACTCAAGATGGTGCGGGATGACATTGTCAATCAGCACGCCTTCTCCGGCCGCTGCACCAACGATCATATACGTTCCCGCTTCAATCCGGTCCGGGATGATTGTATGCTGGCAGCCATGCAGATGGTCCACACCATCAATGCGGATCACATCTGTGCCGGCACCCTTGATTTTCGCGCCCATATTGGTCAAAAGGGTAGCAACATCAATGATTTCAGGCTCTTTTGCTGCATTTTCGATAATGGTTCTGCCTTTTGCCCTGACAGCGGCAAGCATGATATTGATGGTTGCTCCAACACTGACAACATCGAGATAAATACGGGCTCCGCGCAGTTCATCGGCACGAAGGTAAATGGCTCCCTGCTCATTGGTCACACGCGCGCCAAGAGCTTCAAACCCTTTTATATGCTGGTCGATCGGCCTTGGTCCGAGATGGCATCCTCCGGGAAGTCCAATAACCGCTTTTTTAAATCGGCCGAGCATCGCTCCCATTAAATAATAGGAAGCGCGCAGTTTTTTTACTTTTCCGTTCGGCAAAGGCATGGAAATCATGGAAGAGGGATCAACTGTCATATCATTTTCAGAGAATTCGACAGTGCCCCCTATTTCTTCAAGCAAATCTTTTAGAATTTGTACATCCGAAATATCCGGCAAACCTTCAATTGTTACAGGCGATTCCGCTAAAATGGTAGCTGGAATCAGCGCAACAGCACTATTCTTCGCTCCGCTGATCCGGACAGTACCTTTTAAAGGATATCCACCTGCAATCATTAGCTTTTCCATTTGTAACTCCCTTCTAAGCCGTTGTTAAACACACATGCTGGAATTTGACTTCAATTTTTAAAAAATTGATAGCCCTTACAGCAAAAGCTACACACTACTTTTTTAACCAACTTTGGCAGGAAATAGCCATAGCTTCTATAAGAAACCTAATAGGCTTGTCTTTTTTTAATATCGGAAAAATAGTCTTTGGGAAAATATGCACTTTCATATTATCATGTATCTGCATTTTGCAACATTCTAAGTTTCAAAAGGAACAATTTTCCATGTATTTTTTACAGAATCCGACATTATCTTTATCTTATAGTTTACACGAAAAATCAAATCTCATGTATTGTATTCAAAAAAAGTCAAAATTAAGAAAGAAGCACTAAAAAGCCGGGGTACAAGTAATGGGGCTGGCTTTACTCAAGAAAAGCGCAAGCGCCTTGCCCACCCACGACAACTTGATGGGGGTAAGCACTGGAGCTGGACAGCTCTCAAAGTACAAATAAACAAAGCCAGTTTCCTAGAGTTATTTTTCCGAAGAAAGCTTTATCGCAGTCTAACGGGCAGTAAGAAGGACAAAACTAAGAACGCCACGTCCTCCCAAAAGCTGCTTCCTGCGGGCCTCAACTAACAATCAGCAGGGAGAAAAGCGCTCCCCACCGATTGAAGTTTCACTTTATCCTCTTGAGTTCCAGTCTGCGAGGAACGCTTCGATTCCCTTATCTGTCAGAGGATGGCTGAATAATTGCTGGATGACTTTATAAGGAACTGTCGCAATATGAGCTCCTCTTAATGCTGCATCCGTCACATGCTGAGGATGTCTGATGGAAGCCGCAATGATTTCTGTATCAATGTCATGAATCGCGAAGATCTCTGAGATTGTGGAGATCAGATCAAGACCGTTGTGGCCAATATCGTCCAAACGTCCAAGGAATGGAGAAACATATGTTGCACCTGCTCTTGCAGCAAGCAGCGCCTGGTTTGCACTGAAGATCAGCGTTACATTTGTTTTAATGCCTTCTTTTGAAAAAGCACTTACTGCTTTCAGGCCATCCGGTGTCATTGGCACCTTGATTGTGATGTTTGGTGCAATCGCTGCAAGCTCTCTTCCTTCTTTAATCATGCCTTCAGCATCTAGAGCGATGACCTCGGCGCTAACTGAGCCTGGCACCAAATCCGTGATTTCGCGAAGACGGTCAGGAAAGGATACATTCTTTTCCTTTGCCACCAGTGAAGGGTTGGTTGTTACTCCTGCAACTACCCCAAGCGCGTATGCTTCTTTAATTTCGTCCATGTTCGCTGTATCGATGAAAAACTTCATATAAAATCCCACCTTATAAAATATTCTAATATCTATGTATTATTAATTAAAGCTGTGATTCTGTAAAGCCTTACATGCGGGTGCACCTCAATAAACAAGGCAAACCGCCCCTAAATCTAGAAGCGGTTTCTCGTGCAGTTATTTGATTATGCTTTGTTTGAAGAACCGAATTCGCGCATTTTGCCGATTACAGTTTCTTTAATCGCTTCGCGTGCCGGTCCTAAGTATTTGCGCGGATCGTATACTTCTGTATCTGCTGCCAATACTTCGCGAACGCGTTTTGCAGAAGCAATTTGGTTTTCAGTGTTTACATTGATTTTAGCAGTTCCTAAAGAGATGGACTTTTGGATATCCTTTGTTGGGATTCCAGTTCCGCCATGAAGAACTAGAGGAACACCTGTAAGGCTTCCGATCTCTTCCATTTCAGCAAAGCCAAGGTTAGGCTCGCCTTTGTATGGTCCATGAACAGAACCAAGGGCCGGAGCAAGGCAGTCGATGCCTGTGCGCTTAACCAGCTCTTCACATTCTTTAGCATCAGCATAAATAACGCCATCAGCCACAACATCGTCTTCCTGTCCGCCGACAGTTCCTAACTCTGCTTCAACTGAAACGCCTTTTGAATGTGCATATTCAACTACTTTTGAAGTAGTCTCGACGTTTTGTTCGAATGGATCATGGGAAGCATCGATCATAACAGATGTGAATCCGGCATCGATTGCTTCTTTACATTTATCAAAACTTGAACCGTGGTCTAAGTGGATAGCCACAGGAACGGTAATTTTGTAATCTTCAAGCAGTCCTTCAACCATTTTTACAACCGTTTTAAAACCGCCCATGTAGCGCGCAGCACCTTCGGAAACACCAAGGATAACCGGTGACTTTTCTTCTTCTGCCGCCTGCAGGATCGCTTGAGTGAACTCAAGGTTGTTTAAGTTAAATTGACCCACTGCATAGCCTTCTGATTTTGCTTTATTAAGCATTTCAGTCATAGAAACTAAAGGCATTTTTCTTCCTCCTTATTGATAATCGTTTAAGTTCAACAGACTAAATACTGTTAAAGTTTTCCCCTTAACACTATCGAATATGTACCCTTAAAATAGTCTGATAAACTGAGACGACCCTTTGGAATTCATCTGTTATCATACCAAAAAGGACTTAGAAAAGCCATTATTCCAGCGAGTTTTTATGAATTGTCATAAAGCAAACGCTATCATTTTTATCGTGTTGGAATTTCAGGTAAAAAACGGGTATTTTTGGCTTATTATGAGTTAGGGACAAGCAAATATTTCTTTACTGCCGCCCTGATGTCATCGATATCGAATGGCTTCGCAAAGTGAGTAAGAGCACCCAGATCCTTTGCTTCCTGAATCATATCGAGTTCACCGTAAGCTGTCATGATAATAACGCGGATATCTTTATCCACTACTCTCATTCTTTTTAAAATTTCAATCCCGTCCATTCCCGGTATTTTCATATCAAGAAGAACAAGGTCAGGTGAATGCTTGGAAACAATGTCGAGAGCCTGGACTCCATTGGCAGCCTGGTATGTGTCATACCCTTCCTTCTGCAGTACCTCATTAAGTAAAATACGGATTCCGAACTGATCATCTACGATTAAAATTTTCCCTTTCATCAAGCCACCTCTTCCTGTCGTATTGAAAGCACTTAGGTTTAAATACCATACTGAATTATGATTGCAGGTCACTTAACTATACATTCTCCTACAGCTATTTTCTCTGTGAAACATGATTATTCCTTCTTATTTTAGCAATTACCTTTGAATATTTTACCTTTCTTTCTCTATTCTCTATAATAGAACCGCAGGAAGAGATGAAGGAGTGAACTGATTTGCTGAAAATGTTTTCTACCCAGCTGACAGGCTTATTTAAAAGACTTCAGGAAAAAGAGGAATTTTCCATTGAGGACAGCGCCCGCCTTTTGGCCCAGGCTGCTGCCGGTGATGGGAAAATATATATTTACGGAACTAAAGAAATGGCTGCAATCGGTTATGAAGCCATTCAAAGTCAGGAACCCCTTAGAGATGCAGCGATTTTGGAGAAAGAGGCGGAAGTCTCAGAAACAGACCGGGTCATCATCTTTTCTAGATATTCGGATGACGAAGACGCAGCCGTTCTGGCAAAATCTTTATCCGAAAAAGGGATACCATTTGTGGCAGTAAGCACTTTAAGGACTGATCATGGCGGCAGCCTGGCTGATTTCGCTGATATTCATATAGATTTAAAGCTTGCGAAAGGCCTTCTGCCTGACGAAGAGGGCAATCGCTTCGGCTATCCGGCTTCCATGGCTGCTTTGTTTGTGTATTATGGAATTAAGTTTACGATTGATGAGATTTTGGCAGAGTTTGAGTAGATTTGGCGGGTTTCATCTGTAAAAAATACTTTGTGAGCCAAAAACAAAAAATCCCTCCGCAACCGGAGGGATTTTTCACATATTATAGTATCTCGCTAAACTTCAATGATGCCCCGACAAATTCTCGGAATAATGGCTGAGGGCGAGTTGGTCTTGAGATAAATTCAGGATGGAACTGGGAAGCGACGAACCAAGGGTGATCCTTGACTTCGATGATTTCCACTAAGCGGCCATCAGGGCTTGTACCAGAGAAGACAAAGCCTGCTTTTTCCATATCCTGACGGTAGTGGTTGTTGAACTCATAGCGATGGCGATGACGCTCATATACCACTTCATCCTGGTAAGCTTCAAAGGCTTTTGTATCTTCGTTTAATTTGCAGGCCTGCAGTCCAAGTCTCAGTGTTCCGCCTAAATCTTCAATATCCTTTTGCTCAGGCAGAAGGTCGATAATTGGATGCGGTGTTTCAGGAGCAATTTCTGCTGAGTGCGCCCCTTCAAGACCCAATACGTTTCTTGCAAATTCAATGGAAGCCAGCTGCATGCCCAGGCAGATGCCAAGGAATGGCTTCTTGTTTTCGCGCGCATATTGAATAGCAAGGATTTTCCCTTCAATGCCGCGGTCGCCAAATCCGCCCGGCACCAGGATTCCGTCCACGTCCTGAAGCAGTTCATTCACGTTCGTGCTGTACACTTCTTCAGAGTTGATCCATTTAATTTCAATATCAGAATCATATGCATAACCCGCATGTTTTAAGGCTTCTACAACAGAAATGTAAGCATCCTGCAATTCAACATATTTTCCGACAAGAGCAATCTTAGTTTTTCTTGAAAGGTTTAGAACCTTGTCAACCAGCTGTTTCCACTCGGTCATGTCCGCTTCTCCGCAATTCAGCTTCAAATGCTTGCAGACGATTTCATCAAGCTTCTGATCTTGAAGAGATAGCGGTATAGAATATAACGTATCCGCATCTGTTGCTTCAATAACTGCTTCTTTATCGATATCACAGAATAGCGCAATTTTATCCTTCATATCCTGGGAAATTGGCATTTCAGTACGAAGAACGATCACGTTTGGCTGAATGCCAAGGCTTCTAAGTTCTTTAACACTGTGCTGTGTCGGCTTTGTTTTCATTTCCCCTGCTGCCTTGATGTAAGGAACCAATGTACAGTGAATGTACATCACATTATCACGGCCGATATCGCTCTTAATCTGGCGGATCGCTTCAAGGAATGGAAGAGATTCAATATCCCCTACTGTTCCGCCGATTTCCGTGATGACCACATCAGAATTTGTTTCATGGCCTGCACGGAAAACTTTATCCTTAATTTCATTTGTGATATGCGGAATGACCTGTACCGTTCCGCCGTTATAGTCGCCGCGGCGCTCTTTTCTAAGGACTGTTGAGTAGATTTTACCAGTTGTTACACTGCTGTACTTTGTCAGGTTAATATCAACAAAGCGCTCATAGTGGCCTAAGTCCAGGTCAGTCTCTGCGCCGTCACCAGTTACAAACACCTCACCATGCTGGTACGGGCTCATAGTTCCCGGATCCACATTTATGTAAGGATCGAATTTCTGAATCGTAACCGTTAACCCTCTGTTTTTCAGCAGGCGGCCAAGCGATGCTGCCGTGATTCCTTTTCCCAGTGACGAAACAACTCCGCCCGTAACAAAAATATACTTAGTCATGAAAAATTCCCCCTTGATATCAGTTTGTGCATAATGATGCCGGTTTAAAGACTTGATGATAAAAATTCTATTGTTCAGCCTCCGGTTTTTTCAGCGGAAGCTTATCGCAAAGGGATGGTTTAGCTCTTCTTGAAAAGGCACATGGCCTGTAAAAAAAATAAAAAGCGCTCCTCTTACTTAAGTAAGTAAGGGAGCGCTATTAGCGTCTAAACGAATCGTCCTTTTTTAAGGAGCCCAAAAAGTATTCTACAAGCCCTGAAACGAAAAGTCAAGGTTATAAATCTTCTTCTTCGTCTTCGTCTAGTTCATCTTCCTCAAGCTCTTCGTCATCGTCGCCAAGATCGAATTCTTCATCTTTTTCCACGATATCTTCATCTTCGAAATCATCATCATCTTCAAGATCATCGTCATCGTCGAGAAGATCTTCATCATCGTCTTCAGTCAGATCATCATCATCGAATCCGTCGATATCATCGTAATCGATATCCTCTTCATCCAGTTCATCATAATCTTCAAGATCGAGATCATCGTCGTCCTTTTTCTTCGCCTTTTTCTTCTTAGGCTTGATTACCGTTACGACTTCTTCTTCATATTGGTCAACTGGATACCATGAACGAAGACCCCAGCGGTTATCGCCCAATCCGATGAAATGGCCATCTATATTTAAATCTGTATAGAACTGTGCAATTTTCCCCTTGACTTGTTCCTCTGAAAGGTTCATAAGTTTAGCTACTTCTTTCATGATGTCATTAAAGGCCATTGGTTCTTTTTTGCTTGTCAGAAGCTCATAAGCCACTTCGATTAATGACATTTCCTGCAATTCTTCTTTTGAGAACTGTTCCAAACTCAATATCAGCACTTCCTTTCCCTATGTAAACGCTCATAAACGCGCATTTATAACTATATAAGTTAAATTTCCGCAGGGTCCTGCAAATGCATGCGGACAGCCTGCAAGAAGGCATATTCTTCATTATAAACAAATTTTTACGGTTTATGCCAGTTATATCTGCTGTTCTGAGTATTTTTATGCGGTTTATTCTTGATTTTAAATTATCTTAATAGGGCTTTGAAGGATGTCCGTTAATTTCAGTACGGGGCACTTGCTCTCCGCGGGGAGGAACAGAGCTCCTCGGCTTCGCCTGCGGGGTCTCCCGCTCCCTCTCCTCCCGCAGGACATTGAATAGGCTTCCTCGGATAAACACCGCACGAAGAAAATGCGTCAGCATTTTCGAGGATCAAGTGCCTCCGCTCCAATTAACTCAGCAGAAAAACTCTCATTGTATTCGAAAGACAATTAACTTTTTTAAAATTATCCTTTAAAAAGAAGCTAATCTGCCCTCCGCTTTCTCCTGCCTCTCAGCGGCCGGTCCCATTTTTTATAGGCGAGCCAGGTGAAGTAGATGGAGAGCAGGAAGAATGCTATGGCTCCCAGCTGTTTTCCATATAAAAAGTAAACACCTGCAGCAGCGGCAAGTATGGCTGTGTAGAGCAAGATTTTTTTCATATTTTCACATCCCCAGGTTCCCCGAAGTGGACTGCTATGTATTGATTCCATTATATAGGATATGGATGTATTTTATATTAATTCTATGTTAAATAATAGTGCAGAAAACAAGGGCCTGCAGCTGCAGGCCCTGTTTCAATGTTGCTGATAACAGAATTTATATTGCTGAACTTCGCGAACTGTCTAGCTCCACAAGGAACGCTTCCGCAGCATAATCATCGCAGGACTAAAAGTGTTAGCTTTTAGGAGGAGCGCCTACCCCCTCGGGGTCACAAGCTTGGCTTGTTTCGGCTCCTAGGGACTCGAGACATAAGCCAATCCCTTCCAGAAGGAAAGAACACCTTCTTGCAGGGCTCGTCTTGTGCTTGAGGCCCGCAGGATGCGGGTCATGCAGACGTTGCCACAGGACGTGGCGTTCTTAGTCTGCGTTCCTTTGTGGGCAAGGCGCTTCCGCTTTTCTTTTTACATATTCCTCCGGTACTGCCCGCCCACTTCGTATAATGCACGGGTAATCTGGCCGAGGCTTGCCACTTTGACGGTTTCCATCAGCTTGGCGAAAATGTTTCCGCCGCTGACTGCTGCTTCCTTCAATTGTTTCAGTGCCTCTTCCGATCTGTCTTTGTTGCGTTCCTGGAAGCTGCGCAGATTGTGGATTTGCGTTTCTTTTTCTTCCTTCGTTGCCCTTGCAAGCTCCATGTTGTTCATTTCATCCTCTGATGGAGGATTAGGATTCAAGTAGGTGTTGACCCCGATGATCGGTAGCTCGCCGGTATGCTTTTTCATTTCATAGTACATGGACTCATCCTGGATTTTGCCGCGCTGGTATTGAGTTTCCATGGCACCGAGAACGCCGCCGCGGTCATTGATGCGTTCGAACTCTCTCAGTACCTGCTCTTCCACTAAATCTGTGAGTTCATCCACGATAAATGCGCCCTGAAGCGGATTTTCATTTTTAGACAAGCCATGCTCTTTTGTAATGATCATCTGGATGGCCATCGCGCGGCGGACGGATTCTTCCGTAGGTGTCGTGATGGCTTCATCATACGCATTGGTATGAAGCGAGTTGCAGTTATCCTGAAGCGCCATTAACGCCTGCAGTGTTGTGCGGATATCGTTAAAATCGATTTCCTGTGCATGCAGGGAACGCCCTGAAGTCTGGATATGGTACTTCAGCTTCTGGCTTCTCTCGTTCGCACTATATTTATCTCTCATAACAGTTGCCCAGATGCGGCGCGCCACACGGCCAAGCACCGTATACTCCGGATCCAGTCCATTAGAGAAGAAGAATGAAAGGTTTGGAGCAAAATCATTGATGTTCATGCCTCTGCTCAAATAGTACTCCACATACGTAAAGCCATTTGCCAGTGTAAAGGCAAGCTGTGAAATCGGGTTAGCGCCCGCTTCCGCGATATGGTAGCCGGAAATCGATACAGAGTAGTAATTGCGGACCTTGTGATCAATGAAGTATTGCTGAATATCACCCATCATTCTTAAAGCGAATTCTGTCGAGAAGATACATGTATTCTGTCCCTGATCTTCTTTTAAAATATCAGCCTGAACGGTTCCGCGGACCGTCTGCAGCGTTTGCGCCCTGACTTCTGTGAATTCTTCCGGTGTCAGCACGCGGCCAAGCTCCTGCTCTTTTGCCTCAATCTGCTGTTCGATAGCAGTGTTCATGAACATCGCCAAAATTATCGGCGCCGGCCCATTAATCGTCATTGATACAGATGTAGATGGATGGCAAAGGTCAAAGCCGGCATACAGCTTCTTCATATCGTCCAGTGTACAGATGCTGACTCCGCTTTCCCCGACTTTTCCGTAAATATCCGGGCGGTAATCAGGATCCTCCCCGTATAGGGTGACCGAATCAAACGCTGTGCTCAGACGCTTTGCAGCATCATCTTTGGAAAGATAATGGAAGCGGCGGTTTGTCCGTTCAGGCGTCCCTTCTCCGGCAAACTGTCTTTTCGGATCTTCCCCCTCGCGTTTGAATGGGAAAACACCGGCTGTATAAGGGAAGGAACCCGGCACGTTTTCTCTGTACACCCAGCGGATGATTTCTCCGTAATCCTTGTACTTAGGCAGTGCCACTTTTGGAATGGACAGCCCGGATAAGCTCTTTGTTTTTAAAACCGTCACGATTTCTTTATCACGGATTTTTGTTACAAATTGCTCGCCTGAGTATTTTTCCTTCAGATCTTCCCAGCCTGCCAGAATGTTCTTTGTTTCAGCCGTCAGCTTTTCTTCTGCTGCTGATTTAATGGCTTCAAGAGAAGCAATGACTTCTTCGTTTCCTTCTTGTTCCTTTACAGCAAGCAGAGCCCCTTCAAGCTGGAACAGTTTTCGGGCAAGATCCGCCTGCTCCTCGGCTTTCTTATGGTAGCCGCGGACTGTTTCAGATACTTCGCGGAGATAATAGCGCTGTTCATTCGGAATAATGACATTCTGCTTTTCAACTTTTGCGTTTTTTGTAAAACTGGTTTTCCAATCTGTGCCTGCTTTTTCATTAATCGTTTCCACCAGTACCGCAAACACCGCGTTTGTGCCCGGGTCATTGAACTGGCTCGCAATGGTTCCGTAGACAGGCATGTCTTCAAGCTCTTTTTCAAAAAGCATCCGGCTGCGCTGGTACTGCTTTTGCACCTGGCGCATCGCATCCTCTGAGCCTTTGCGCTCAAATTTATTAATGACGATCAAATCGGCATAATCGATCATATCAATTTTTTCAAGCTGGGAAGGTGCACCGAATTCACTTGTCATCACATACATCGAAGCATCACAAATTTCCGTAATGCCGGCATCTCCCTGCCCGATTCCGCTTGTTTCCACAATAATCAAATCAAATCCGGCTGCTTTGACAACTGAAATGGCATCCTGAATCGCTAGCGACAGCTCGCTGCGGGAATTCCTTGTTGCCAGGCTTCGCATGTAGACGCGCGGATTAAAAATGGCGTTCATGCGGATACGGTCGCCAAGAAGGGCTCCGCCCGTTTTTTGCTTTGTCGGATCTACTGAAAGAATCGCGACCTTTTTCTCTGGAATTTCATTAATGAAACGGCGGATCAGCTCATCTGTCAGCGAGCTTTTTCCGGCACCGCCTGTTCCTGTAATCCCTACAACCGGAACCTGCTTTTCGAGGGACTTCACTTTCTCCATAACCGGCTCAAGCGCAGCTGCCGCTTCCTTGCCTACTGTTACCTGATGCTCAGCCAGTGTTATCAGCTTGGCAATGGCATTTGTTTCCCCATCCTGAAGCTTTTCAATCTGCTCGGATGCTTCAGCTGTGAACGTCGGGAAATCACATTCCTTGATCATCTGATCAATCATGCCCTGAAGACCTGACTTCCGGCCGTCTTCCGGCGAGAAAATCCTTGCGATTCCGTAGTCATGCAATTCTTTGATTTCCTTCGGGATAATGACACCGCCGCCGCCGCCATAAATGCGGATGTGGGATGCACCTCTTTCCTTCAAAAGATCATACATATATTTGAAGTATTCCACATGTCCTCCCTGATAAGAGGAAATGGCGATTCCCTGCACATCTTCCTGAATCGCAGCATTTACGACTTCCTCCACAGAACGGTTATGCCCGAGGTGGATGACCTCTGCCCCGCTTGCCTGGATGATGCGGCGCATAATGTTGATGGAAGCATCATGCCCGTCAAATAGACTGGAAGCCGTCACAAAACGAATATGATTTTTCGGCTTATAGACTTCTGGATTGCTCATCGTTCTCCCCCTTGTCCGTAAACGCAAGGCTAATCCCTGCGCACTATTCTTAAGCTTTTTCCGAGACCTTACCCGAATCCTTTATCCCCTGGAAAAGAAGATTGGTCTGCAGCTGGATATACTCCTCAATGCTGTACATTTTCTGCAGGGACCAGCGGCGAAATGCCCACATTTGCCCCTGGACAAAAATGTTATGGGCGATCATTTTGATTTTTTCCTCCGGCAGGTCCAGTTCTCCGTTCTCCACGCAAAGGGTAATGACATGCTCGAACATGCCAACCATTTCAATTTCTTTCTTGAGCACATATGGAAGGGCGTCTTTTGTCAGCGCCTTTACTTCCTGGTACATGACAAGCACCTCATCCTGCATTTCGTCGACCACTTTGAAGTAATCGGCGATGCCCTGTTTCAGGCTCTCAAGTGTGCCCTGTTTTGTATCAAGGCCTTTTTGAAGCCGCTCGGCGACCTGGTCGTAAATGCTGTCGCAAACCAGGTAAAGGACGTCTTCTTTTGTCCGGATGTATTCATAAAGCGTTCCAATACTAAAACCAGATGCCTTTGCGATCTCTCTAGTTGTTGTACGATGGAACCCTTTTTGGATAAAAAGGGTGACGGCACCTTTGATCATCTGATCGCGTCTTTTTTTGACAAGACGCTCATCTTTAACAGAAGCCTGCACTTCTCGTTTTTTCATTGTTACCTACCGCCTCCCCCAGTCAGACATATTATTTCGTTACCATACGAGAGATTACAAGACGCTGTATTTCCTGTGTGCCTTCGTAGATTTGCGTGATTTTGGCGTCGCGCATGAAGCGTTCTACCGGGTAGTCCTTTGTATATCCGTAGCCGCCAAAGATTTGAACGGCATCTGTTGTTACTTTCATGGCCGTGTCACCCGCAAGAAGTTTGGACATGGCAGATTCTTTTCCGTATGGAAGTCCTTCTGATTCCAGCCATGCTGCCTGGTAAGTTAATAGTCTTGAAGCTTCGATGCTTGTTGCCATGTCTGCAAGCTTAAAGCCGATTCCCTGCTGGGCAGCGATCGGCTTGCCGAATTGGTGGCGTTCTTTAGCGTATTCGATGGAAGCATCCAGTGCACCCTGAGCGATTCCGACTGCCTGAGCAGCGATGCCGTTGCGGCCGCCATCAAGTGTCATCATGGCAACTTTGAAGCCTTCGCCTACATTGCCAAGCACGTTCTCAACCGGAACCTTGCACTCTTCAAAAATAATCTCAGTTGTAGGTGATGAACGAATTCCCAATTTCTTTTCCTTCTTGCCGACAGAGAAGCCTTCAAAGCCTGCTTCCACGATGAACGCTGTTGTTCCTTTATGCTTGGAGGATGAATCTGTCAGGGCAAACACGACATAGATATCTGCGATTCCGCCGTTTGTGATGAATATTTTGCTGCCGTTTAAGACGTAATGACCGCCCTCAAGACGTGCTGTCGTTCTCATTCCGCCGGCGTCAGAACCGCTGCCCGGCTCAGTAAGTCCGTATGCGCCTATTTTTTCACCTTGTGCCATTGGCTTTAAGTACTTTTGCTTTTGCTCTTCGTTGCCGAACTTGAAGATCGGCCAGCCTGCAAGGGAAGTATGGGCAGAAAGAGTTACACCTGTAGATGCACACACTCTGGAAAGCTCTTCAACTGCGATGCAGTAAGCCAGGTAATCACTGCCGATTCCGCCGTACTCTTCAGGCCACGGAATCCCTGTTAAGCCAAGCTCCGCCATTTTGTCAAAAATCTCTCTGTCAAAGCGTTCTTCTTCGTCACGTTCTGCAGCTGTCGGAGCCACTTCGTTCCTGGCAAAATCGCGCACCATTTTTCTGATCATTTCATGCTCTTCACTTAATTGGAAATTCATTGTTGGTCCCTCGCTTTATATGGATTCGTTGATTTATTTATTAAAAGGCAGCTTTACAGCTGTTTGCTGATGACAATACGCTGAATTTCACTTGTGCCTTCATAGATTTCGGTAATTTTCGCATCGCGGAAGTAGCGCTCAACCGGGTAATCCTCTGTGTACCCATAGCCGCCGAATACCTGGATGGCCTCTGTTGTCACGTCCACTGCCGTTTTGGATGCAAACAGCTTTGCCATGGAGGCTTCAAGTCCGCACTTGATGCCGCGCTGGCGCATGTCTGCAGCACGATAGATTAATAGTTTTGCTGCTTCAACGCTTGTTGCCATGTCTGCAAGCTTAAAACCGACACCCTGCTGAGCGGCGATCGGCTTGCCGAACTGTACACGTTCCTTTGCATAACCCGCGGCTGCTTCAAAAGCCGCTTCTGCGATTCCAAGTGCCTGTGAAGCAATCCCGATCCGTCCGGCATCCAGATTAGCCATCGCAATCTTGAAGCCCTCTCCTTCATTGCCAAGGAGATTTTCAGCCGGAACCCGCATATCTTCAAATGTCAGCTGCAGCGTTCTTGAGCCGTGCAGACCCATTTTGTGCTCATCTTTCCCAAATACAAGGCCTGGCGTATCCTTCTCGACAATGAAAGCTGAGATGCCTTTGCTGCCAAGCTCCGGACTTGTGGATGCAAATACGATATATACGTCGGCTTCGCCGGCATTCGTAATAAATACTTTAGAGCCATTGATAATGTATTGATCTCCATCTTTTACGGCACGGGACTTTAAGCTTCCGGCATCCGAGCCTGCGCTCGGTTCCGTGAGGCAAAAAGAACCGAGATACTCCCCTGAAGCAAGCTTGGGAATATATTTCTGCTTTTGCTCTTCCGTACCGAAATAAAGGATTGGGTTTGTTCCAACCGATGTGTGAACCGATAAAATGACGCCAACCGTCGCACTTACGCGTGACAGTTCATGGATGGCGATAATGTAAGATGTAAAGTCCATTTCCGATCCGCCGTATTTTTCAGGAATGGGAATCCCCATCAGGCCCAGCTCGCCCATTTTGCGGAGAATCTCCCTCGGGAACACGCCCTGCTCCATTTTTTCAACAAAAGGGGCGATTTCTGCCTGTGCAAAGCCGCGCACCATTTTTCTCATCATTTCCTGCTCTTCTGTAAATCTCAGGTTCATTTGTATACCCTCCGATGCTGCCCGGCTTTGTTCGCCAAGGCCTATTGTTTATTCGTAAACGTAGAAGCCTCTGCCTGTCTTTTTGCCAAGCCAGCCGGCTTTTACATATTTTCTTAACAGCGGGCATGGACGGTATTTATCATCGCCAAAGCCTTCATGAAGGGTTTCCATAATATACAGGCATGTGTCGAGTCCAATAAAGTCAGCTAAAGTCAGCGGCCCCATTGGATGGTTCATGCCAAGCTTCATCACTTCATCAATGGCCTCTTTTGTCGCGACCCCTTCATAAAGCGTAAAGATTGCTTCATTGATCATCGGCATCAGGATGCGGTTGGATACGAATCCTGGGAAATCATTTACTTCAACCGGCACTTTCTTGAGTGTCTTCGTGATGTCTTCAATCGTTTGATACACTTCGTCAGCAGTCGCAAGGCCCCGGATGATTTCCACAAGCTTCATCACCGGCACCGGGTTCATAAAATGCATGCCGATTACTTTTTCCGGACGTTTTGTTGCGGCTGCGATTTCTGTAATCGGAAGGGATGACGTGTTGCTTGCCAGAATCGCATGCTCTGGTGCAATATCATCGAGCTGGCTGAAGATCTTCGTTTTGATCTCCATGTTTTCAACCGCTGCTTCGATGACGAGCTCCACGTTTTTGGCGTCCTGCAGGTCACTTGAAGCGGTTACATTTTTCAGTACTGCTTCCATCTCGTCCGCTGTCATGCGCTCTTTTTCCACCTGGCGGGATAGGTTCTTTTTAATTACAGCAAGGCCGCGTTCCACAAACTCCGGCTTTAAGTCATTTAAGATGACGCTATAGCCTGCCTGTGCACAAACCTGCGCGATTCCTGAACCCATTTGTCCAGCGCCGATTACCATAATGTTTTTTACTTTCATTTTTGTATCCTCCGTTCTAGGGTTTGGCCGGTAAATAACATAGATGACCAAATTGTTATCCGTTTGGCCGGTATTTTTGCTGAATGGCCGGTAAATTCTATTTTTGGCCGGTATACTAATAAAATTGGCCGGTAAATAGCCGATTTTGGCCGGTAAATGTTCGTTCTGTCCCGCGTTTTATACGTTTGGCCGTTAAAAACCTAATTTGGACCGATAAATGGGCCGCCGCACCAATCTTTTGTCCGATAATTCCGAAGTGCAGCCGCCTTATAAAAGCAGATTACTGCTTCGGAACCTCAATCATCACCGCATCGCCCTGGCCGCCGCCGCTGCAGATGGCCGCAATGCCGATTCCGCCTCCTCGGCGCTTCAGTTCGTGCATCAGGGTCAGAATGATTCTTGCTCCGCTCGCTCCTATTGGGTGACCGAGTGCCACTGCCCCGCCGTTGACGTTTACTTTTTCTGCATCAAGTCCGGCAATTTTTCCGCTGGTGAGAGCTACGGCCGCAAATGCTTCATTTATTTCAAAAAGGTCAATCTCTTCCAGGGTTTTTCCTGTCTTTTTCAAAAGGGCATTAATGACAATGCCCGGTGTCTGCGGGAAGTCTTTGGCTTCCACCGCAAGAGCTGTATGGCCTAGAATATAAGCTTCCGGTTCTTTGCCCTCTCGTTCTGCACGTTCTTCGCTCATCAATACCAATGCCGCTGCCCCATCGTTAACGCCAGGCGCATTACCGGCAGTGATCGTTCCGTCGGAGTTGAAGACAGATCCAAGCTTAGCGAGCTTTTCTAAAGAAGTATCTTTACGAGGCGACTCATCCTGAGAAACAACGACCGGGTCCCCTTTTCGCTGCGGAACTTCCACCGGAACAATTTCTTCTGCCAGTTTGCCGGACTCAATTGCAGCAAGCGCACGTTCATGGCTTCTCAGTGCCCAGTTGTCCTGCTCTTCACGGCTGATTTCGAATTCTTTCGCTGTCGAGTTTCCGTACGTTCCCATATGGACGCCTGTGAAGCTGCAGCTTAAACCGTCGTGAACCATTAAATCCTTGACCGTTGAATCACCCATGCGCAAGCCCCAGCGTGCTTTTGGCAGAATGTATGGCGCGTTGCTCATGGACTCCATGCCGCCGGCTACAATTACTTCCTCGTCACCCGCGCGAATAATCTGATCCCCTAATGTGACGCTTCGCATGCCGGAAGCACACACTTTATTGATCGTTTCTGTTTTCACTTCCCATGGCAATCCTGCTTTTCTGGCAGCCTGGCGTGAAGGGATTTGCCCCTGTCCTCCCTGGAGAACGGTTCCGAGAATCACTTCGTCGACATCCTCCGGGTTAACGCCGGCACGGTTCAGTGCTTCTTTAACTGCAAATCCGCCAAGATCAGAAGCTGTATAGCTGCTGAGCCCTCCGGCAAATTTTCCAAAAGGTGTTCTCACTCCGCTAAGAATTACGGTTTTCCCCATAAAGAATCGCTCCTTTGTACTATTAATTTAAAATGTTCGAAAAATTAATTAGAAAAAATAGAGTATTTTCTGCAGGTCTAGTTGAAGTTAATTGTTTGTGAAGGTGCTTTGGCTGACTGAACGCTCGCTCGAAATGACCGCGAAATAAAGTGAAACTTCAATCAGTGGGGTACTCCCCACTGATTGTTAGTTGAACCAATCGGGCCTTTACGGGCAATTTGACCCCCACTTATCCCCCTTTGATTCCTCTGAGTCTTGAAGTGGGGGTCTTACTGCCCGTTAGACTGCGACAAATGGATTTACCTGATCTTCAGTCACCCAGCAAAATTGTAAGCGCTTTTATCATTTTCTATTTTACTAGAAAAATAGCAGAAATTGAAACACTTTACACAAAATTCAGGTAAAAACATTTTTCGTCAAAATGCACTACTGGAATTTCGGCGATGCTTCAATTTCCACTTTCACTATACTAGGATGCTACATTCCGGCTTTCGCCCACCACAGACTTCTCAAGGATTTCAGCAACATCGTACGTATGAACCTGTTCTTCCACTTCTTTCGCTTTCGTTCCATCAGACAGCATCGTTAAGCAATATGGACATCCTGAACTGATCACGGATGGATTTACTGCCAATGCTTGTTCTGTGCGTGATACGTTGATGCGGTGTCCGGTTTCTTCTTCCATCCACATCAGGCCGCCGCCCGCTCCGCAGCACATGCCGGTTTCGCGGTTTCTTTCCATTTCCACAAGCTTGACGCCCGGGATGCTCTTAAGGATTTCACGCGGAGGATCATACACCTCGTTGTAGCGTCCCAGATAGCAGGAATCATGGAAGGTAATCGTTTCTTCCACAGCATATTGCGGCTTCAGCCTGCCTTCTTCCACAAGCTGGGCAAGAACTTCAGTATGGTGATAAACCTCTGCCTCTAATCCGAAATCCGGATACTCATTTTTGAAAATGTTGTAGGCATGAGGATCAATCGTGACGATCTTCTTCACTTCATTTTTCTCAAACTCTTCAATGTTCTTAGTGGCAAGCTCCTGGAACAAGAACTCGTTTCCAAGACGTCTTGGCGTGTCACCGGAGTTCTTTTCCTTGTTGCCAAGGATGGCGAACTTGACGCCGGCTTCATTCATTAGTTTCGCAAAGGAAAGTGCGATCTTCTGGCTGCGGTTGTCATAAGAGCCCATGGAGCCAACCCAGAATAAGTATTCGAACTCTTCTCCCGCCTTTTTCATTTCCTTCACTGTCGGCACATGAACGTCTTCGCGTGCTTCTCTCCAGTCTTCGCGCTCCTTGCGGTTCAGTCCCCAAGGATTGCCCTGGCGCTCAATATTGGTCATGGCGCGCTGTGCGTCCGCGTCCATCTTACCTTCTGTTAACACAAGGTAGCGGCGCAGATCGATAATTTTATCAACATGTTCATTCATAACCGGACATTGGTCTTCACAGTTTCTGCAAGTCGTGCAAGCCCAGATTTCTTCTTCTGTTATGACTTCGCCAATCAGGCTTGGGCTGTAAGCAAGGCCAGCCGCAGCTTCTTCTGCACCCTGGCCGGCAGCTGCAAGGGCAAGCTGATTGCCTTTCGTGTTGGAAAAAGCGAATGTCGGCACCCAAGGCTGCTTCGACGTAACAACCGCACCGTGATTCGTTAAATGATCACGCAATTTCAGGATTAAATCCATTGGGGAAAGCATCTTTCCAGTGCCGGTTGCCGGACACATATTGGTACAGCGTCCGCATTCCACACACGCATAGAAGTCAATCATCTGATGCTGTGTAAAATCTTCAATCTTTCCGACACCAAAGCTTTCCTGTGATTCATCTTCAAAGTCGATTGCCTTTAATTTCCCCGGATTATCCAGCCGGTTGAAGTATACGTTGGCCGGTCCTGCGATTAAGTGAGCGTGCTTGGATTGAGGCACATACACTAGGAATGCAAGCAGGAATAATAAATGAATCCACCATGCGATATAAAAGACAGCAATTGAGGCTGTTTCACCCATCCATGAGAATCCGCCGGCAATCAGGGAAGCAACCGGTTCTGTCCAGGTTCCTTCATGGCCGTGCCAGATCATGCTCATGCCATTGCCAAGCAATACGGAAAGCATGAGCCCTCCGATAAAAATAAGGACGAGGCCTGATTTGAATCCGCGCTTTAAGCGGACAAGCTTTTCCACATAACGGCGGTAGAAAGCCCAGATGACCGCAACAAGGATCGTCAGGGTTACAATTTCCTGGAAAAAAGTGAAGCCAGGATATAAAGGTCCAAGCGGCAGGTGCGCACCTGGCTTAATTCCTTTGATAATAAAATCAATCGCTCCGAATTGGACAAGAATGAAGCCGTAAAAAAACATCACGTGAATGATGCCGCTTTTCTTATCCTTTAAAAGCTTTTTCTGGCCAAAAACATTGACCCAGATCTTTTCAAGGCGCTCTTTCACCTTCCCGTCAAACTCCACCTTTTTGCCAAGCTTAATATATTCAATCCGCGTCTTCACAACATAGACAAACAGGCTGACAGCGTAAGCGGTTACAAGAAGGAATGCAATTAAGTTGATCCATAATAAACCGTTCATGGGCATGTGCTCCTTTCCTCATCTTAGAAAATTTTAAAACAATATAATTTTCTGAATTTACTCTTACTCTCATTATATAATGAATGAGCATTCAGTCAACCATTTTTCTTAAAACTTGTTCGAAAAATTTTATTATTTCCATTTATTAATTTCTTTCCTGAAGTGGAAAAGTCCTCCCTGTTTGACAAGAATCCATGATAGAAATGTCATGGCAGGAAATACTAACGGGAAAACCATGTCGAGAGGAAGATCGCAATGACTGTCTGGAATATCATTATGGCCGTTTTACTCGTCATCTTCTTGTGGCTCTATATCGATTTTACATGGGGCCGGAAAAGCCATATGAAAAAGCTTGAGCGGACCGCATGCCCCATCCGGCTGTCTGATATGGAGCTGTTTGCAGACGGGCCTGCTTTGTTCGATGATTTTTTCTCCGAACTTAAAAAAGCGCAGAAGCACATTCATGTTTTATTTTATATTGTGAAGGATGATAAAATCAGCAAGGAGTTTTTAACCATTTTAATGGGTAAAGCAAAAGAAGGAGTGGAAGTCCGTCTTCTCCTGGATTGGGCCGGAAGCTTTCCTGTCAAAAGAAAAACTGTTAAGGAACTGAAGACCAGCGGCATCAAGTTTTCGTTTGCGCATGTGCCAAAGCTGCCTTTTCTCTTCTATTCGTTTCAGGCCAGGAACCATCGGAAAATTACTGTTATTGATGGGAAGATCGGTTACAGCGGCGGTTTTAATATCGGCAAAGAATACATCAATCACGATAAAAAGCTGAACCCGTGGCGTGACTACCATTTAAAATTTTGGGGCGAAGGCGTGCAGGATCTCCAAAGAGAGTTTCTGACTGACTGGTATAAAGCAACAAAGACCGACCTGCTCGCAAACAGCGTCTATTTTCCTGA
>NZ_JBBOBR010000005.1 GCF_038002165.1 Cytobacillus sp. FSL H8-0458
TTTTTCACGCTGCCCGAGGGGGTAATAATATGAAGCTCCCTCCGCAAATCATGTCTGGAAAATGTGAAAGAATCCGCCATTTTTTCATATTCCTGCAGGGAGATCCATTCCACTTTATTCAGCCAATCGAGTTTTTTAAAGATTCTTTTTGTTTCCTTGCATAAGGAACATGTTCCATCATATAGGGCAATTGTCTTCATTTTAGATCAGTCCCATGGTAAAATTAACACTTTCTTCTATAATAGCATATATCGGTTATAAGGTAATCAAAGTGGATAGCTTATCCAATTGTGACAATTTAATAACAGAGACAAAAAAGTTTCGTAATAGTATAGACTAATCATTTCAATGTGTTATACTAATTTCGAGATGTAATCACTTTCATAAAAAAATCGGGAAAAAGGAAGGTATTCATCAGATGAACTCTGTAAGCATATCAAACGAATTGAGTGAATTATTAAATGGCAGCAACATTCAAGTGCAATTATCCGTTCCTCAGCTTGTGGAAAAAGTTTTAAACCGCAATGAAGGGTCCCTTACTTCCACCGGGGCTGTACGCGCTACTACAGGAAAGTATACAGGGCGTTCCCCTAAAGATAAATACATTGTTGAAGAAGCATCAAATAAAGATAAAATGGACTGGGGCAGCGTAAACCAGCCCATCTCTGAAGAAGCATTCTCTAATCTTTATAATAAAGTAATCAATTACTTAAAAGAAAAAGAAGAAGTATTTGTGTTCAAAGGCTTCGCTGGTGCTGACAAAAAACACCGCATGCCTATTCAGGTGATCAACGAATATGCCTGGCATAACCTTTTTGCACACCAGTTATTCATTCGTCCGGCAGAAGACGAGCTATTGGATCATCAGGCAGAGTTCACTGTCATTTCTGCGCCTAATTTCAAAGCAGACCCTGCTGTTGACGGCACAAAGTCAGAAACATTCATTATCATTTCATTCGAGCGCCGCACTGTTTTAATTGGCGGGACAGAATATGCAGGTGAAATGAAAAAGTCCATCTTCTCTGTTATGAACTATATGCTTCCAGAAAACGGAATCCTTCCGATGCACTGTTCAGCAAACGTTGGACGTGAAGGTGATGTGGCTTTATTCTTTGGCTTATCCGGAACTGGAAAAACAACTTTATCTGCAGATCCGAATCGCAAGCTGATCGGTGATGACGAGCATGGCTGGTCTGCGAATGGAGTCTTCAATATTGAGGGCGGATGCTACGCGAAATGCATCAACTTATCCCGTGAAAAAGAACCGCAAATTTTTGATGCAATCCGCTTTGGAGCTGTGCTGGAAAATGTGGTGGTAAACAGCGAAACCCGCGTTGCAGATTACGATGACAGCACTTTAACTGAAAATACACGTGCGGCATACCAGCTTCAGGCCATCGATAATATCGTTGACCCAAGCATTGCCGGACATCCTAATACAATCGTATTCTTAACAGCTGACGCATTTGGCGTATTGCCTCCAATCTCTAAACTATCAAAAGAGCAGGCAATGTACCATTTCTTAAGCGGCTATACATCCAAGCTTGCAGGAACTGAGCGCGGCATTACATCACCGCAGGCAACGTTCTCTACATGCTTTGGATCACCTTTCCTTCCGCTTCCTGCAAATCGTTATGCTGAAATGCTTGGCGAGAAAATCGATGAGCATAACGCAAAAGTCTTCCTTGTAAACACAGGATGGACTGGCGGAGAGTATGGAGTCGGCGAACGCATGAAGCTTGCCTACACTCGTGCTATGGTGGAAGCTGCACTAGAAGGTGAATTAAACAACGTAGAAACAATCAAGGACGAAATCTTTGGACTGGAAATTCCTCAGCACGTTACAGGAGTGCCTGATGAAGTTCTTCAGCCAAACAAAACATGGGCCGATCAGGCTACTTATGAAGCGAAAGCAAAAGAGCTTGCTGCTAAATTCCGTGAAAACTTCAAGAAGTTTACAAGCGTTTCATCTGACATCGAAGAAAAAGGCGGACCAATCGCATAATAGAGAAAGAATTGCCGTTTGCGCGGTAATTCTTTTTTTAGTTTGCAGAAACACATAAAAAAAAGCACCGGACTATGTCCAGGCGCTCTACTAGTTTGTTGAGTTTAAAGAAACAAGCTGATAAGTAATGAGTGTCTGACTGTTTTCCCATTCCACTTTTCTGATGACTCCCATTCCGTTCAGGTCACCGTCAATTGTTCTTTTCACTTCGACCGGGATATCGAGTGGATATAATCTGTAACCTTCTTTGACAAGTGAAAAATAATTCTCATCAAGCCTTTTTTCCCTTCCTTTTGTAACGATCATTGTGTTCAGCTCTAAAGGCATACCCATTGGTGTCTCTCCTTCATTCTTTATACTTTCCTCTATTTTACCCCACCTTTTTCCGCTCTGAAAGCTTTTAGGCGAAAATCATCTGTTATTCATGACTTTTCATCCACGCACCTAAATCCTCTACCGTCTTCCGGTTCACGGCTGGCGGAAAGTAGTGGGTATATTCAGGGAAATACCAGCTATCCACTTCTTTATTAAGAGCCTTCATCCTTTTTTCGAGGCGATAGGAATGCTCCACCGAAACATTGTGATCCTGTTCTCCATGAATGATTAAGACAGGCGCCTGCAACTGCTCCAATTGAAAAAGCGGGGTGCGGTATTTATACCGTTCCGGAAACTTTGTCGGAGTTCCGCCGATTACCCGTTTCATCATTCTCCGGAGATCCTTGCGCTCCACATAGGTGAGAAACATATCACTCACCCCTCCCCATGTTACAATGGACGCGGCTTGCGGAAACTCGATTGCAGTAAGCAAGGCCATTACGCCGCCACGGGAAAAACCAAAAATATGAACTCTTTTTACCCGGGCATGCTCCTGAAGAAGGGTAAACGCAGCAAATGCGTCCTGTCTGTCCTCCCCTGCAAAGTCTTCGTTTCCGTCTCCCCCTTGATTTCCTCTGTAAAATGGCGCGAATACAATAAAACCTTCACAGGCAAACTGGACAATCCGGGAAGGTCTTACTTTCCCGACATTTTTTATGCCTCCTCTCAGGTAAAGGAATCCATCATATAGCTCCTCCCCCTTTGGCTCTGCCAGCAGGCCTTTTATATGTAATCCATTTGCCTGATAGGTAACAACAGATAATTCGATTGCCGGATTTGGCGAAGGGAATCTCTGTTTATTGATGATTTGGCCGTTCCTGAATTTCATGTTCTCATCCTCCCTCTTGAGGCTTCCTTTTAGTCTGAGCTTTTAGACCTTCCTCTAAAAATGTTTCCATGGGCATTCACACATTTTTTCGATTTTCATACGATATCCTAGGCTTTTTAAACTGACTTTTTTAGCATAAGGGAGGTCTTATGACTTATGAAAAAATGGATGAAAACAAGCATGCTTCTTTTGCTTGCAGTGATACTGACCGTTCCTTTGGCAGCCTGCGGAAAGGATGAAATGCAAACTGTCCGTATTGCTGAAGTGACACGTTCCATCTTCTATGCTCCACAGTATGTAGCCCTTGAGAAAGGTTTCTTTGAAGAAGAAGGGCTTAAAGTAGAGCTTACAACAACAGCCGGCGGAGATAAAACAATGACCGCACTGCTGTCGGATAGCGCTGATATTGCGCTTGTAGGTTCAGAGACTTCCATTTACGTTTCGGCTCAGGGCTCCAATGATCCGGTCATTAACTTTGCACAGCTAACCCAAACGGATGGAACATTCCTGGTTTCCCGGAATAAAATCGACAACTTTTCATGGGATATGCTGGAAGGCAAAACATTTCTCGGGCAGCGTAAAGGCGGCATGCCGCAGATGGCCGGCGAGTTTGTATTGAAAAAGCATGGCATTGATCCGCACCAGGATTTGGATTTAATCCAAAATATTGATTATGCCAATATTGCTCCAGCCTTCGCTTCCGGCACCGGTGAATTTGTTCAGCTTTTTGAACCTACTGCAAGTGTATTTGAAAAAGAAGGAAAAGGATATATTGTTGCTTCCTTTGGAACCGAATCAGGACATATACCTTATACCACATTCATGACAAAACAAAGCTATATTGATGAAAATAAGGAAACTGTTGAGAAATTCACAAGAGCGATTTATAAAGCACAGCAATGGGTTGAGGATCATAGCGCGAAAGAAACGGCAGAAGCTATTCAAGGATATTTTGACAACACCGAGCTTGAAATCATTGAAATGGTAGTAGACCGCTATAAGAGTCAGGGGTCTTTTGCAACAGATCCTATTCTGGATACTGAAGAATGGGATAACCTGCAGAACATTATGGAAGAAGCAGGAGAGCTCCCTAAGCGCATAGAGCATGGCACACTTGTCAACACAGATATTGCTGAAGGGGTAATGAAGTAACTAAACGAAAGAGGAGGCCGACATGGATTTTCTGAAAGTTGATTCTGTCCACCACACTTATTTTACGAAAACCTCTGCTGTCACGGCCCTCTCCGATGTTTCGCTTGAAGTGGAGGAAGGAGAATTTGTTTCCTTCCTCGGTCCAAGCGGATGCGGTAAGACAACATTGCTTTCCATCATAGCGGGCTTGTTTGAACCCACAGAAGGCACTGTCACACTTGAAGGAAAGCGGGTTGAAACAGCAGAAAATGAAATTGGCTATATGCTTCAGCAGGATTATCTTTTTCCCTGGAAGAACATAGAAGAAAATATACTGCTGGGGCTGAAAATCGGGAATAGCCTTACTTCTGACAAAAAAGCTTATGCACTGAAGCTCCTTCAGGAGATGGGACTAAAAGGTGTAGAGTCACAGTTTCCAAAGCAGCTTTCAGGCGGAATGCGCCAGCGGGTTGCCCTTGTAAGAACACTTGCAACCGGCCCAAAGCTGCTTATGCTTGATGAACCCTTTTCCGCATTGGATTATCAAACCAAACTGAAGCTTGAGGATCTGGTCTCTGACACGCTTAAATCTTTCGGAAAGACAGCCATACTGGTTACACATGATATTGGTGAGGCAATCAGCATGAGTGATCGTGTTTTTCTCTTCTCCGCAAGGCCCGGACAGCTTCATAAGACATTTGTCATACCAAAAGAATTAAGAGATGAAACCCCTTTTAACGCAAGAAATCATGAAGCATATCCAGCGATTTTTCAAACTATATGGAAGGAGCTGGAGTCCCTTGAGCCCGCAGGAGAACGTTAAATTCCTCCACCAGAAGTATATCCGGTCGCTGAACCGCGAAAAGAAGTGGGTCCGCTTCTATCAGGCTGTCATCTTTATCGTGTTTTTTTCAGGATGGGAGCTGGCGAGCCAAAAGCAATGGATTGACCCGCTGATTTTCAGTGCACCTTCTAAAGTATGGGGATTATTTTTAACCAAAATACAGGATGGCACCTTGATGGTGGATTTAGGCTACACTTTGTCTGAAACCGTATTTGGATTCATTTTGGGCACTTTTTTAGGCACATTCCTGGCAGCCATCCTCTGGTGGTCACCAATGCTTTCAAAAATAGCGGATCCCTATTTGGTTGTCCTGAATTCAATGCCAAAGGTTGCTCTTGGCCCTATCTTAATCGTCGCTTTAGGCCCGAGCTTTACTTCGATCGTTGCCATGGGTGCGATTATTTCGATCATCATCACAACCATTGTCGTGTATACATCTTTCAAAGAAGTAGACCCCAATTATATTAAAGTGCTTCAAACCTTTGGGGCTAATCGATTTCAAATCTTCAGGGAAGCCATTTTGCCTGCTTCATTTCCGACCATTATTTCAACATTAAAGGTGAATGTGGGGTTATCCTGGGTAGGGGTGATCGTCGGCGAATTCCTTGTATCCTCAAAAGGTCTTGGATACATGATTATTTACGGATTCCAAGTATTTAACTTCACCCTTGTTATGCTTTCATTGCTTGTAATCGCTGTTTTTGCAACAGTGATGTATCAGCTGGTTGAACTCCTGGAGAGAAAACTAATTAAGAATGGTTCATAAAAAAAACGGCAAACCGTATGCCGTTTTTTATTTTTCCTTCAAAATTTTTTCGAGGCTCTTTTCAACTACTTTATCCTTCATGATGAAGCTGTATTGACTGTTCCATCTGTCTTCAAGCAGGTTTTCCCCTGTCAGGATGGGACCGTTTGTTTCAAAGTATTGATTTGTATTGTTGAGGTTTTCCACCTCTGCAAAAAAAATAGCTTTGACAAAACGCTCTTTGTCCAAGTTAACTTCATATTCGCCAATAAAATGCAGACTATTTAAGTCTGCTCCGGTTTCTTCATATACTTCTCTTCTGGCTGCCTCTTCAAGAGACTCACCCTGTTCTCTTTTACCGCCCGGAAATTCCCATCCCCTCTTTTTATGATTCGTCAGCAGCCATTGGTCACCATAGCGGCAAATGACCAGAACATGTTCAGGCTCTGTTTCGAATGCTCTTTTATTAAAAGAAAAGCGCACTTTCCCGCCGTTTTCATCCAAAAAGGTTTCCATGCTATTCCCTCACTCGATAAATAAATTTTGATGCTTCCATTATAAAGGTTATTCAAGTTTTTAAAAACTTCTGGGGCTAAAGTATCAAATTACATTTTTTTGAAACTTTTCTCCTTTTTTTTCCGTAAAATTAGCTGACTAACATAATATGGAGGAGTGTATATCTTGAAAAAATCTCTCGCAATCCTTACCGGCTTCTTTATGATTTTAATGCTGACTGCATGTAACGAAACGGCGAAGCCTGTAAATGAATCAGCAGCCGGCACAGAAAAGGAAGAAGCAAAAACAGAAGAATCTTCTGAAATGACATTGGAGGAAGTTTTAAAGAAATCAACTGAGGCTTCGGAAGAACTGAAAAGCTTCTCAGTAAAAATGGATATGAACCAGGAAATGAGCTCTGGTGCTGAAGGGGAAAATATGAATATCGATTCTGTCATTGATATGGATGTCACAACAGATCCGATGGCTTTTTATCAGAAGATGACTATGTCAATGGCAGGCGCAGAAGAAACTTATGATATTGAAAGCTATTTTACGGAAGAAGGCATGTTTCTTTATGATGCAGCCGGTCAGCAGTGGATGAAGTTCCCTAAAGAAATGTCTGATGATTTGCTTCAAATGTCCAGCCAGCAGACAAATCCTGGTGAGGAATTGAAGAAACTGCAGGAGTTTGTGGACGATTTCACCTTTGAACAGGACGCTAAAAGCTATATTCTGAAACTGAAAGCCGATGGAGAAAAATTTAATGATTTCGTGAAGGAAACGGCAGCAGAAACTCTCCCGCCCGAACTGGCCGCCAATGGTGAGATGCTTGATAACATGAACATCAATAGCGTGGAATATGAAATTGTGATTGATAAAGAAACTTTTTACCCGAGCGTGCTGAATATGATTATGGACATGGAAATCACGGCAGAAGGCCAAAAAATCTCCATGAAACAGAACATGAACGGCCAATACTCAAACTATAATAAAGTTGAGGATATTACTGTTCCACAGGAAGTTCTTGATACAGCTGTGGAAATGGAAATGTAGAAAAGCTGAGGCGCCGCCTCAGCTTTTTATTTATGTTCCTCTTCCGTCAGGATTCCCATGCTTTCAATATGCTTTTTAGCATCATCATCTCCAAGATCATATATCATCCCATATATTCTTTTCATTGTTTCATCATAGGCGTCGTTTTCACGGTCATAATGGTATTGAACATAAGGAACATGGGCTCTGAAAAAATTTTGCCATTCTGTCGAATAGTTCTGGTCAAAATATTCTCTTAAGGCAATAATCTCATCATCATTTGCCTCAATTTTATAATTCCAGGTGGAGTCAGTGGCGCTTTGAGAAATCTCACCCGAACCAAGTGTTATATAATACGTTTTTTTATTTCCTTCCAATCCTGTCAGCCCCTTTTTTGTTCATTGCTGTGACGCAGATTCAACACCGGGTAGTTTTTCTTTATATTGCACGATATTTTTCATTTCTATAGTTATCGTATCCCACATTTATGATAAAATTATACAAAATTACGATCAATCTACTTAAGCTGACATATACTAAGTTAAACAATTGGAAGTCTCTTTTCAATTTACACGGGGTGAATATTTTTCTGCATCAGGGGTATTAAATTAAGTATACTATAGAAAACCGGAGTATTTTTTAAGGAGGTGTTATCATGAAACTGATTGATGAGCTATATGAACTTTACAGGAATAAGCTTACGGGTGATGAAGAGGATATTGATATGCTCGCTTTTGCCTTCTTAGAAGAAATGAACAGAGAAGACCTGCTGAATATTATCAAGGACCTTGATAATCAGGAATTATATGATTTAATGGGGCTTTATTTAATTGAGAGCTTAAAAGGCAAATTTGCCAGTGAAAATTACGGCCAGCGCAGAAGCCCGATCATTCACCACCGGAACATACACTAAACTATACATATCCGAATTTAGAATAACGATCCATATACTCGAAGGCGGCGTGAAGCCGCTTTTTTTATTTTTTCAGAACAAAAGCGTAAGCACCTTTATCACGAAGGAAAGAAGACTAAGAGCGCCACGTCCTGTGGCAACGTCTGCATGATCCCCATCCTCCCAAAAGCTCGCTTTTGGTCGTGCGATGTTTATGCTGACGAAGCCTTCTTGTCCTGGGGGCCTCAAGCACAAGACAAGCTTGTGACCTCGAGGGGGTTGGCGATGAAGCTAGACGCAGATAAATTCATGCGATTATATAATTTTCTTTAAAAAATGGCTCTGTTAATCAATAATGTTGATAATTAGAAAATTATTAGAACCGCTTTGTGGTGGTTCTTTCTGTTCTCTTATAAAAGTTTATTGGGAATAATATATTAATCTCCGATGGCATAAATATGTTTCTTTTTTTGTATCGCTTCTTCGCATAATTCTTTCAATTCTTGTGCAAAGTTTCTTATTGCTTGTTCGGTTTCAGATTCCATTTTGTATTTCATTAATAGCTCTTCGCATATTAAAATTAATTCATTGATTTCATTAGTGTATAAAACGGTTTGTTTATATCTGTCCAAATTTATAAGCAAGCTAAAATTTTTATTTTTATTTGTTTCTCTTGTTAGATAATTGTGTGTTTCTTCTTCAAACTTTACATACCTTTCAGCTTTTGATGCTTCTTTATCGGTCACACCAATAACAAAATCAATACCACACATTGGTATCTCCCTCCTTATGTCTGATAACTTATTTCGTGTTATAAATGATAAGACGATACCCTGAGCTTATTATACGTTTGTTGAGTACAGACAACCTTCAATAATCATTTTAATGATAGTTGTATTGTCATTGCGATGCTTGATAACGTCCAGAAATTGAAACCAGCCCAAATAATGGTCTAGATATTTAGTTGCCACACCGTTGAAGCGGTCTATCCAACCTTTTAAACGGCTGTGATAGTTATTTACATTTTGGATATGATAAAGACCTCTAACCCTTTCCTTGCCATCAGATTTAAAGCGATAATGCTCTAATTCTTTTTCAGCAGCATAAGTCTTAAATGCTCTCCAGGAGTCTGTGCAAAGAATGTTCGAAGACGATAATTTGGAACCAATTGCCTTGTCTAAACGGGATTTAACAATACGTCCCTGACCAAGGACTTTGGAATATGTTGATTTCTGGCGGTCTCTTGCGATAAGAACACAAACTTGTTCTTACTAATTCCTCGATATTTAGAAGAACCAGAACCACCACGTTTGCGAGGTTTACGTCCATCTATTGTACGCTTACCTTTTTCTGAGTATAGGAAATAGGTCTCGTCCATTTCCACGATACAGCGATAACGCTCGGTCCATCGTTTTCATTCCTACTTTAACTGAATATTTGCCGAAGAGGACAACATTATTCGAATGGCAGTGAGTACAAGTGTAACCATCTTTATGTTTTTGTTCCGATACCTCTTTAAAAATAGGTTCACTTGCAGAATAAGAGGCAAGTGATTTGGCAAAAAACTCTTTTAAACGGTATTGGTCTGCCGAGCTTAGCTTTTGAATCTCCTATATAATGTCTGCCAATGCCCTTCGAAATCACTCACTTTTGTCCTTTTTCTTATATTACAGAACAACAGTTCGTTTTATTCGAATATCAACAGAGCTATTTAACAGAGCCTAAAAAATAAAAAGACCAGCTATCCAGCCAGTCTTTGTTTATTATCCAAGGTATGCTTTAAGCATCCAGATATGTTTTTTCAAGCTTTGCTTTACAGCAATCAGCATGTCGCCTGTTCCTTCATCTTTGGCTTCTTCTGCAAGCTCGATTGCTTCCTGAAGCTCGTCCACCATTTTTTCGAAGTCGTCAACGACAGATTGAACCATTTGTTCTTCATTTTCGTTTCCTGTCGCTTCTTTAAGGGAACTGGTCTCCAGAACTTCCTTCATCGTAGCAACCGGCTTAGCCTCAAGAGCAAGAATTCTCTCAGCCAGTTCATCTACATGAACGTTCGCTTCATTATAAAGCTCTTCAAACTTCGCATGAAGGGTAAAAAAGTTTTTCCCTTTAATATACCAATGGTAATTGTGGAGCTTTACATATAGAACTGTCCAGTTTGCTACTTGCTGGTTAACAGCTTTTACTAATTCTTTACTCATAATAATCATCCTCCCAACAATAGAATACCCATAGTAGCAGAATTAAAACCTGTACAAGGCCATGGCGAAATTTTTCATTATTAAGTTGCTTTCATGGTAGAATATTGGTGAAAAGGGGGAGAAATATGTATACGGTATTAGTCATATCGATCATAATCGTGATTGTGGTTCTGCTGCTGAGCGTTATTACCACATCAAAGGCTTACCAATTCAAGCACACGGTAGACCCAATTGATCCGCTTCCTGACAGCGAGCAGGAACAAAAAGAGGCTAAAGAGGAGCGAGAAGATAACCAAACCCGTTCGTAAGCATACGCTATTATATAAACAGCCTCCGTACAGCCGGAGGTTTTCTTTTTAAAAGGACGGAAATATACATGTGGAGAGGACATTAAGATGGATATATACTCCATGATGCTTACAGTATTTTTAGTATTAAACATTATCCTGGCAGTATTTGTTATCTTTCTGGAGCGGAGGGATGCAGGCGCCACATGGGCATGGCTCATGGTTTTGTTCTTTCTTCCTCTTCTTGGTTTTTTCATGTACCTCTTTTTTGGACAGAACTTAACCCGAAGAAAGATGTTCCAATGGGAAGACCGCAAAAAAATTGGAATCGATGAACTGCTGAACAATCAAATCAGAGGAATTAAAGAAAAGGATTTCCATTTTCGAAATGAAATCATTGAAAACTCTAAAGACCTTATCTACATGCACCTTGTGAACAATGATGCGGTATTGACCCAGGATAACGAGATCAGGATTTTCACAGACGGGAAAGATAAATTCAATTCGCTTATAGAAGATATAAAAAGTGCAACCGATCATATCCATCTGCAATATTATATTTTCAAGAGAGACAACCTGGGGAAAAGCTTAATCAATCTTTTAACGGAAAAGGCCAGGGAAGGCGTCAAAGTCAGACTTCTCTATGATGAACTTGGCTCAAGAAGCCTGCATAAAAGGGCTTTTAAAGACCTGATTGCGGCAGGCGGAGAAATTGAGGCCTTTTTCCCTTCGCGGCTGCATTTTATCAATTTGAGAATCAATTACCGGAACCATAGGAAAATTGCCATAATTGACGGCCGGATTGGGTATGTTGGCGGTTTCAATGTCGGGGATGAATATCTCGGGCTGAATCCAAAGTTCGGGTATTGGCGTGATACCCATTTAAGAATTAGAGGAAGTGCTGTCCATTCCCTGCAGACCCGCTTTATCCTGGACTGGAACCAGGCTTCCAACCGCCATGACATTTTCTATGCTCCTGAGTATTTTCCGCTGGGCGAGTCTCAGGATAGCGTAGGGATGCAGATAGTTACCAGCGGTCCGGATTCCGAATGGGAACAAATTAAAAATGGATATATAAAAATGATTTCATCTGCACGCAAGTCTATTTATATCCAAACTCCATATTTTATTCCTGATGCAAGCCTGCTGGATGCATTGAAAATAGCTGCATTGTCAGGTGTGGAAGTGAATATTATGATTCCGAATAAACCTGACCACATGTTTGTTTATTGGGCCACTTACTCCTATATCGGGGAAATGCTAAAAGTAAATGCAAATATCTTTGTTTACGAAAATGGATTCATACATGCAAAAACACTGATTGTGGATGAAAAAGTATCATCGGTAGGAACTGCGAATATAGACGTCAGAAGCTTCAGGCTCAATTTTGAAGTAAATGCTTTTATTTACGATCAGGAAGTTTCAAAAGAACTGACTGAGAGCTTTAAGGAAGATGTCCAGCTTTCAACAAACCTGACTGCAGAAGATTACAGAAATAGGGCATTGAAAATAAAATTGAAAGAATCCATTTCAAGGCTCCTATCGCCAATACTATAAAACGGGCTGAAAAATCAGCCCGTTTTCTTTATGCAAAAACCTGTTTCAAATTATCCTTCGATTGCTGCAGCCAGAACCTCATAAGACGCTTTGCCCCTTCAAGATCATGAAGCTTCGCCTGCCCGCATTGCTTCTCATTTGCAGCAGGGATTTCGGCAATTTCAACCGCGTCTTTCATTGTAGCTTCCAGCAGATCAATTATTTCTTCAACTGACGGCTCACCGCTTACGACTAAATAATAGCCAGTCTGGCAGCCCATCGGGGAAATATCAATAATGTCGAAATGGTCATATTTCTCTGCATGAGTACGGATATTAAACGCAAGCAGATGCTCAAGTGTGTGTATGACATCCGGCTTCATCGCCTGTTTATTTGGCTGGCAGAACCGGATATCAAACTTGTTCACTAATCCGTCACTGCCCACCTTATGGACACCGCAGTGCCTCACGTAAGGCGCTTTTACAGCATTATGATCCAACTCGAAACTTTCTACTGAAGGCATATAATACACTCCCCTAAAGTTTTCCTTTTACTATAACATAATATCCGACTAAATTCATCAAATTAATATGAAAATTATGACTTTTTCATGATAATATGTTATTTTAAAAGAAAATATGATTTAAGTGGGAAAGGTAATGCCATGCTAAAAAAAATTCTCATTTCAATATTTCGTTTTTATCAAATTGTGATTTCCCCGCTCAAGCCTCCTACATGCCGGTTTTATCCGACATGTTCTCATTATGGGCTGGAGTCAGTTAAGCGATTCGGCGCCTTCAAGGGCGGCTGGCTGACAATAAAACGGATCCTTAAATGCCATCCCCTTCATCCGGGCGGTGTCGACCTGGTTCCAGAGCAATGGCCAAAAAAGAAAAAGAATTAACCCTCGTATCCGTCCACTACAAGGTCAAGCTTGCCTGTGCCAGGATGAATAACAAGCCCATGCACAGGCACATCTGCCGGCATCAGCGGGTGCTTCTTCACCATATGTACACTATGGGATACACTATCCTCTACATTTTCAAAACCTCTTAGCCAATCATCTGCAGCGATTCCTGAGTATGTCATCGTATCCAGTGCATCGTCAGTAATGCCTCTCTCCTTCATGCTGCTGACAACCGCATCAGCCTTCATTCCACTCATGCCGCAGTCATGATGGCCAATAACAAACACTTCTTTCGCCTGCAGCTGATAAACAGCTATTAATATGCTTCTCATAATACTTCCAAATGGATGGGTTACTAAGGCTCCCGCGTTCTTAATGATTTTCACATCACCGTTTCTTACATTAAGCGCTTTTGGCAAAAGTTCTACTAAACGTGTGTCCATGCAAGTCAGAATAACCATTTTCTTATTAGGAAATTTCGTTGTTTCAAATTCTTCGTACTTTTTTTCTTCAACAAATTGCTGGTTATGGTTTAAGATCTCTTCTAAAAGTTTCAATTGTTCCACTCCCTGTCTTTTTGTGAATACTTTGATTGTAAGAGCTATTGCTCCCATACTTGAAAAAAATGTCAATACTAATAAAGACCTTCACTGGCCTCTATAATTATGATACATAAAGTAGGTGCTCCGAACAAATTTTTTTCCTTGCTTTTTATCTGGAAATTTTGTAAGATAACTAAGGAAATCGTAATGATTACGTATTAATACCATACTTATAAACATTCTTTAAAATATGGTCCGTTTTTTAAATCGTAATAACTACGCTTTATAAAAGGAGGAAAAAAATGAAAAAGGCATTTTTAATATATATTCTAGGGCTAATCCTTGTTCTTTCTGGCTGTACAGGTGATAAAACAGAGGAAAGCAGCAATAAAACAATGGTCTATACAACGGTTTATCCACTTCAATACTTTACTGAACAAATCGGAGGAGAAGCGATAGAAGTTGAAACCATCTACCCGCCGGGGTCGGATGAACACACCTTTGAACCTTCCCAAAAAGATATGATGAAGCTGGCTGATTCAGATCTATTTATTTTTATAGGACTGGGCCTTGAAGGTTTTGTGGAAAAGGCAAAAGAAACATTGAAAAATGAGAATGTTAAAATGGTCGCCGCTGGAGAAAATATTGAGTTTGTCCACTCAGATGTAAATCATGATCCTGCACATGAAGAACATGCTGATGAAGCTGAGCATGAAGATGAACATGCTGACGGACAATCATCTGAAGAGGACCATGATCATAACCATGGAGATATCGACCCACATGTTTGGCTTGATCCTTTATACTCGAAAGAATTGGCGGAAGCAATTAAGGATGCCTTAGTGGAACAGATGCCTGATCAGAAAGAGCAGTTTGAACAAAATTATATGGAGCTTGCCCAGGAGCTGGATAATCTTCATAATGATTTTGAACAGACAGCTCAAAGTGCAAAGCATAAGGAATTCATCGTTTCACACGCAGCATATGGTTATTGGGAGGAACGATATAGTCTGGATCAAATCAGTGTATCCGGTTTAAATTCTTCCAGCGAGCCTACTCAGAAAGAACTGCAGAAAATCATAGCTGAAGCAAAAGAACATGATTTAAAATATGTATTTTTTGAACAAAATGTCAGCTCAAGACTGACTGAAATTCTGCAAAAGGAAATTGGCGCAGAACCATTAATGCTTCATAATTTATCGGTCCTTACAGAAGAAAATATAAAAGAAAATCAAACATATTTTACACTTATGGAAGATAATTTGGCTTCATTGAAAAAAGCGCTAAATGAATAAGTTCACTAACCTCCCGCATTGGGAGGTTTTTTCGTTTCTTAATATAGCAAATTCAGGAAAAGTTTACATAGTTGTCTGTTTTTTGTAGAAACTATTTCCATTGAAGAAACTGAAGGGATGAAAAAGCAATGAGTGATTTATTGATTGCGCGGTCTTTATTCGGGACTACAATGGGCTTTCATATTATTTTTGCAACAATCGGAGTTGGCTTGCCGCTGATGATGCTGACAGCGGAACTTCTTTACCAGAAAACGAAGGATCTTGATTATGTCATTATGGCAAAAAGATGGACCAAGGCATTTGCAGTGCTGCTTGGAGTAGGAATTCCGACAGGAACCATAGCAGGGACTCAGCTTTCCCTTTTATGGCCTGGTTTTATGGAGGTTATCGGTAAGGTAATGGCATTGCCATTCCAGATTGAAATCTACGCTTTCTTTATTGAAGCTTTATTTATGTCAATTTATGTGTATGCGGCCGAAAGAATCCCACCATGGATGCGTATATCAAGCCTTGTACTGGTTGCTCTTGGCGCTTTCGCCTCTGCTGTTCTGATAACCAATGTTCACGCATTTGAAGGAACACCACAGGGATTCAGGATTGTCGATGGGGAAATTGTCGATGTGGACCCATGGGCTGCATTTTTTAACCCAAGCTTTATCGTTACAGCTGGCCATGTGGCACTATCAGCGTATACAACAGGGGCATTTGTTGTAGCTTCAGTTGCTGCTTTTAAAATGCTGAGAACTCCATTCGGAACCAGAGTATATAACTTTCATAAAAAAGCACTTATGCTGAGTGTGATTGTCGGCGGAATTTTTTCTTTTCTAACGGCTATAAACGGACATGAATCGGCTCAATACCTGCATGAATACCAGCCGGAAAAACTTGCAGCAGCAGAGGGGCTGTTTGAAACACAATCCTATGCTCCACTTGCGATCGGTGGATTTACAGACCGTGAAACACAGAGGGTTAAGTGGGGAATCGAAATTCCATGGGCACTAAGCTTTTTGGCGGGCAACAGCTTTGACACCGTTGTAGTGGGGCTGAATGATTTTCCTGAAGAAGAATGGCCTCCGCTTTTTGTCCATACTCTCTTTAATGCGATGGTCGGAATAGGCTCATTGCTCATATTATTATCTCTTATTGCTTTTGTATGGAACAAATTCTTGAAAAGAGACCATTTCCCGCGGTTTCTAATGTGGGCATTTGTTGCCTCTGGCCCGCTCGCAGTTCTTGGAATAGAATTCGGATGGGTATTTGCCTGTACCGGCCGTCAGCCCTGGACCATCTACCGGGTGCTGTCCACCGCTGATTCTGTTACGACAGCTGAGAATCTGGGGATTTTATTTATTCTTTTTGCCCTCGTGTATGTAGTACTTGGAGTAGCAGTTGTGTTTGTTATGCTTTATTACTTTAAAAAGAATACTGTAATCGATGACATAAATAGAGCCGAACAGAAAAACGTTCCTCTATACGGATCAAACACATGAAGGAGTGAATCCAATGGCGGAAGAATTACTGGCCATCACTGTGTTATGGGGATTCGTCTTCATATACGCGGTTATGGCGACAATGGATTTTGGCGCAGGCTTCTGGTCCATGATTTACTTTAATCGGCCCAAAATAAAGGCGACAAATGTGGCAAACCGCTATTTGTCGCCTACCTGGGAAGTGACAAACACCTTTATCGTCGCAATTGTAGTGGCAGTTTATAGCCTTTTTCCGACTGCAACCTACACACTGGGAACTGTACTTTTAATACCAGGCAGCATCATATTGCTCTTACTGGCGATCCGCAGTGCATTCCTGGTATTTTCCAACATTGCTGAAGAATACAGGAAGCCGCTCACTTATATTTCAGGCCTATCCGGAATCCTTATCCCCGGATTGCTGATCAGCGTTTTGCCCATCACCCATGGAGACTTTGTTGAATTTAGTGATGGCAGGCAATCTCTGGACCTGATGCATCTTTTTACAAGCCCTAACGTATATGCTTTTATCGGCTTTGCAATCAGCAGCACTTTGTTTTTGTCTTCCCTTCTCCTTGCCGACTACTCAAAAGCTTCGGAAGAGATGGAAGCATACTCTGTATACCGCAGGGATGCAATAGTGCTTGGTCCAATTTCAATCATAATGGCATTACTTATTATGTTTACTTTGAAAAGAGAAGCATTTTGGATTTATGAAAAGATGATAGATGATATGCCTTTGCTTTTGCTGTCTCTTGGATTGTTTCTAATAGGAGGGCTTGCTCTGTTCCTTCCATCCGTAAACAAAAAAGGAGTTAGGGGAATTCCCAGATTGGCGGTTATTTCCATAACCCTCCAATACCTTGCTGCCAGCTATGTATATGGAAAAGCACATCTTCCCTATATCGTATACCCTGAAGTGACTATTGCTTCTGCGTTTACTGATCCTAGCTCATTCCGGGCCATATTTGCCACCTATATCGCAGGATTCCTTATCCTTTTCCCCGGGTTCATATACTTTTGGAGCCTTTTCATGAACGACAAACGATATCTTCGGCAAAAACAAACCAAAGACCCGGCATGATATTCCTGCAAATGCCATGACTGAACAAAAAAGCACTGCAGAAAATAAAGAAGTGACATGTTCCTGAAATTTGTCAATATCAATGTGGTCACAATTTTCTGATAAGGAGTGTTTGAAAATGGCAAAAGACGTACTCTGTGAAGTTAACAACTGCACTTTCTGGAAGAGCGGGAACCGCTGCAGTGCTGACCAGATATACGTAGTCAGCCATACTGGCGAAACGGCAGACAACACAAAAGAAACAGACTGCAAAACATTTGAGCCTCATTAATGGTAACAGGTACCGCTCGGATTTTGTCGAATTCCGGCAGTTCCATTCCCAATTTCTAAATACTGCAAAAGCGGTGCATTTGTTGCATCGCTTTTTTTTAATAATAATAGGTTTATTATTTTTTTTACCGGGAACGTATAGAATAACAACAACTTATAGGAGTGATACATATGTTATCAACCGTTATTTTGCTTGGAGCTGCTTTTGCCGCTGCTGCTGGATTAAGCTCCTTTGCCATTAAAGAAGATTCATTTATTAAAGACGAAATTACTCAATAATTGATTATAAAAGGCGCTGCGATGCGCCTTATTTTTTTTTGCAGTCAAACGAAAACCGCAGTTCTGCAAATGAACTGCGGTTTTCTCTACAAGACAAAGCTTTCCTTTGAGATTGTAGCTTCACTGAGTCTTTTCTCATTAATCTCATAACCAATTCCCGGTTTATCCGGAACCTTTATCGTCCCGTTCTTTACGGTGACTTCAGGGAGTATAATATCTTCTTCCCAATACCTTTCTGATGCCGAAATATCACCGGGAATGGAAAAGCCCTCCAGAGAAGCCAGCGCAATATTATGTGCACGCGAGATTCCAAACTCGAGCATACCTCCACACCAGACTGCGATCCCTTTATCCAGGCAATAGTCATGAATTTTCTTTGCTGTCCCTAAGCCTCCAACCCGGCCAATCTTAATATTAATTACTTTACAGCTTCCCAGTTCGGCAGCTCTTCTGGCATCATTAAAAGTAACAATACTTTCGTCAAGGCAGATCGGTGTTTCTAATTCCCTCTGAAGCTTTGCATGATCAACAATATCATCATATTCAAGCGGCTGTTCAATCATCATAAGCCCGAAGTCATCAAGCCTTTTTAAATGGTCTAAATCATCCAATGAGTAAGCTGAATTAGCATCAGCCATGATTGGCAGATCGGGGTAATAGCGGCGGATTTCTGAGATCAATTCATAATCATTTTCGGGGCTGATCTTTATTTTGACCCTTTGATAGCCGCTTTCCAGATAGTTTTCAATCTGGCTTCTTACTTCTGCCTTTGTTTTGGCGCCAACAACCACGCCGGATAGGATCTGTTCCCTCTTACCGCCTATAAATTTAGAAAGAGAAATATCTTCTTTTTTGGCAGCCAAATCCCATAAAGCCGTTTCCAGGGCTGCTTTCGACATTTGATTTCTTCTCAGGGCATCAAAAACACGTCCTGCATCTTGAGGATGTTTAATATCTGCATTACGCAAGATGGGGATAAGAAACTCCTTTAGCACATGATAGCTCGTCTCAACCGTTTCCTCTGTATACCAGGGAGAAGAAAAAGCGACTCCTTCCCCGTATCCCTTTCTTCCTTCTGTATCAATTACTTCAACTATGATTCCCTCTCTGTCCTTAACAGTTCCTAAATGAGTGGAAAATGGCGTTTTTAGGGGCATCGCAATTTTATACAAGGTAACTGCTTTTATATCCATTCTATTTCCCGCTTTCCTCGAGCAGTTCCCTAAGCTTCCTTCTTAATATCTTCTTAGAAGCATTCCTGGGAACTTCATTAATCATGATGATCTTTTTAGGCACTTTATACTTTGCCAGTCTCTCTAAGCAGTACTCTATCACTTCTTTATTATCCAGGCTTTCTTCTCCGGCAATAAAGGCGACAGGTACTTCACCCCACACCTTGTCCTTCATGCCAATCACTCCTGCATCCGATATTTGAGAGTGTGAAGCAAGAACACCCTCGATTTCAGCAGGATAGATATTTTCCCCGCCTGAAATGATTAAGTCTGAACGCCGATCCAGTACATATAAAAAGCCTTCTTGATCGACATAGCCTATATCTCCGGTTGAGAGCCAGCCATCCTTTATTTTTTGCACAGTTTCTTCTTCACGGTTTAAATACCCTTTCGTCACATTTGGACCTTTCACAAGAATCTCACCCGCTTCTCCGGGATCCGCAAGCTCCCCATTCGGATTAACAATTTTCAGCTGGGAAGGGAATAAAGGCTTACCGGCCGAGCCTAATTTGCTGAAACTGTATTCAGGAGCCAGAGTAACAATCTGTGACGAAGTTTCCGTCATTCCGTAAGTCTGGTAAACAGGAATACCCTTCTCCCTGCAAATTTCAAGAAGAGATTTCGATGCTGGACCTCCCCCTAATAACATACATCTGAAATAGTCCGGCAGCCGGTCATCTTTTAGTTCATCTGCAATCCTTGTGAGCATCGTACTCACAACAGACATGATGGTCACTTTTTCGCCGGAAATGGCTTTAATGGCTTTCTTCTCATGGAAAGATTCAAAAAGAACCATTTTCATGCCGTAGATGATGCTTCGCATTAAAATGGAATAGCCGCTAATATGAAAAATCGGAACAGCACACAGCCAGCTGTCGTTTTCATTCAGCCCTAAGTTTAATGCAGAACCCACTGCACTCCACCAATGATTACCGTAGGTTTGCTGTACACCTTTCGGATTGCCCGTTGTACCGGATGTATACATGACGGTACACACCTCATTAAGATTTATTTCTTCTATTAAGGCAGGCTCGTCAGGATCTATTCTGAAGAGGTCTTCTTTATATATCGCCGAAATTCCCCGTAAAGAGTTTACAACCTTTTGGCTAATCACATCAAAAGAACTTTCTGTTAATAGGAAAGCTGATTTCGAATCATCCATTTGCCAAATTAATTCCTCGGCAGTCAGCCTGTTATTTAATATAACGGCCTTTACATCGATTAGCTGCAGTGCCAAAAGGATAATAACAGTGTCCTCATGATTTCGCAGGAGCACACCTGCAAACTGGCCTCTCGTTAATCCTGCTGCCTGCAATTGCCCTGCTATCGTGTATGCACGATCATATACTTCAGAGAATGTATAGGTGTTCCCCAAAAAAGAAAGGGCTGGGCGTTCAGGTGTTATGAATGCCCGCTTTTGAAGGAAATTTGGCACTATTTGAGCTTCCATCATAAAACCTCATTTCATACAATTTTTTCATATAAAAACAGCCTGATGGACTAGCCATCAAGCTGAAAAAATAGTATATCCCTGAAATCAAGGGAAACGCGGGAATTGGCCAAAGTCCGGCTTGCGCTTTTCTTTAAATGCGTCACGCCCTTCTTTCGCTTCATCCGTTGTATAGTATAGAAGAGTTGCATCACCGGCAAATTGCTGGATTCCAGCAAGTCCATCCGTATCGGCATTGAAGGCAGCCTTTAAGAAACGGATAGCAGTCGGGCTCTTCTCCAGGATTTCTTCACACCACTTAATTGTTTCTTCTTCCACTTTCTCAAGCGGCACAACCGTATTAACAAGCCCCATATCCAGAGCTTCCTCTGCGCCGTATTGGCGGCACAGATACCAAATTTCCCGTGCTTTCTTATGACCTACGATTCTTGCAAGGTATCCTGAACCGTAACCTGCATCGAAGCTTCCCACTTTAGGTCCTGTTTGTCCAAATACAGCGTTATCAGCTGCAATCGTTAAGTCACATACGATATGAAGGACATGTCCTCCGCCAATCGCATAGCCTTTTACCATCGCAATAACCGGCTTAGGAATGACACGGATTAAGCGCTGAAGATCCAAAACATTTAAACGAGGGATCTGGTCATCCCCTACATATCCGCCATGTCCTCTGACAGATTGGTCTCCGCCTGAACAAAATGCTTTGTCTCCAGCACCCGTAAGGACAATAACACCTACATTTTCATCATCACGTGCGTAAGCAAATGCATCAATCAATTCCATTACCGTTCTTGGAGTAAAGGCATTGTGAACTTGCGGTCTATTGATGGTAATTTTCGCAATTCCATTGTATGTTTCATACATAATCTCTTCGTACTTTTTTCCTGCAACCCATTCTACAGCTGACATACATGAATCCTCCTTAATATGTATTGTTTTAGATAGCGCGATAATTGCCGCACAGCTTTGCGCCAGCAAAGGACATCATTCTTCAATCATTACTGCTTTTATATTAATCTCCCCTGATTGCGACAAAAACCCACTTACTATTGTACCAAATAATTCAGGTTTCTCCACATGAATTGCATGTCCTGCATTTTTAACGGACTTCCACTGAACATTTGGCAATGCTTTCGACATCTCTTCTGCAATTCTGCAGAATTTTTGGTCCAGCTCCCCGGTCAATAGAAGGACTGGCATTTTCAGATTACCGAGCTCCTCCCACCAGGATGGCTGTGAGCCGGTGCCCATGCCAATCAGGCTGTTTGCCAGACCACCAATAGAATTGGCCATACGCTGGTTTCTTATTCTTGCGCGGATTTGATCAGGAAGATTCCTTTGGCTTTGAAATAAGGGAATATTCTCCCAATAGCCGATAAAATCCTCAATGCCTCCCTTCCTGATTTTGTCAGCCAGCCTGGTATCCTGCACTCTTCTTTCATGCCTTTCCTCTTCTGTCCTAAGCCCCGGAGAAGCACTTTCCAAAATCAGTGTGCGGACTTTTTCAGGATATTTAACTGCAAAAGTCAGCGCAAGCCGCCCACCCATGGAATATCCAAGAACATCAATTTTCCCGATTCCCATCTCTTCTAAGAGACTGTTTATTACAGCGGCACACTCTTCTATTTGATAATGGCCAATATCAGATGGTGCTCCAGACTTACCATGGCCGATGATATCCAAAGCTATTGTCTTCGAATGACCTTCCCAGAAGGGAGCGAACTCTCTCCACCCCTCACTATTTCCCGTGAAGCCATGAAGAAGCAGGAGCGGAAACCCCTTCCCCCACGTATCGACATGATAGTGAACTCCATTCATGACATATTTCATCGGCATTCACCCTTCCAGCAATCGACTTATTTCCCGGGAAACAGAATTCCACAATTCTCGATGCTCGGTTAGATTCCTGTCCCGATTTGTCGTAATTTCCATTACCTTCAAGCCAGGTATGTCCATGTTCCGTTTGAAGGCGGAAATAAAGTGTTCCCAATCCGAAATTAAATCATATTCTCCGCCAAACATCTTAATGGCATGGCTGAAATCAAGATCCAGAGGTGTTCCGAAAAGTTTTTCAAAATTATTGGGGTAATTCGCCTGAGGCAGGAATGAAAAGATTCCGCCTCCATTATTATTAATCAGCAATATATTGATATCAATTCCATACAGCTTAGAGGCAATTAATCCATTTAAATCATGAAAAAATGTTAAATCACCCAGCACAAGATAGAGCGGCTGGGATGCCATTCCGGCACCAAGAGCGGTTGAAACAGTGCCATCAATGCCATTTGCTCCCCTGTTGGCCATTACTTTAATGCCTTTTTGATTAAAGTGGAAGAAAGTATCAAGGTCCCTTATAGGCATACTATTTCCTACAAATAAGGTTGAGCCTTCCGGTAGCATTTCAGCCAGCTGATAAAATAATTTCCCCTCGCTTAATTTTTCTACTTGTTTTATATCCGCTAGCCTTAATCTTGTAAGATCATTGATTTTTTTCCACACGGCAATGAATTCATCATTATCCGGGTTATTTAGATACGGAAAAACAGATTCGCAGAACAGCAGCTCATCGCAATGAATCATTTCGGTCGAAAGCAGTGCAGGATCCCGCCATCCGCCGCCTCCATCGACAATAATTTGCCGGGCAGTGCTGTTTTCTTTCATGAAAATGGACAATGGCTTTGATACAGGCATAGCACCGAATCGTATAATGACATCCGGCTTAAGCGCCTTTTTTGCATCGTCATTTTTTAAAAAGGTATCATATGTATCCATAATGAAGCTGCCATCGTGAAGTCCGCTTCTCAGCTGTGATAATGGATCGGCAATGATTGGAAAGTTCAGTTTTTCCGCCAGTCTAATAACGGCAGCCGGGAAGCCGGATTTTTCCAGATGACCGCAGATTATAATCCCTTTTTGCGCGGAGTTTAAAACCTGTGCCATTTCTTTGTACTCTTCGTTAGGCAAACTAAGCTTGCCACCCTGAATATTTACATACCCTTCTGTTCGTTCACCAAGCTCAAATAAATCTTCACGGTCCAGCTGCGGAACAAGCGGCTCTCGGAAAGGGAAGTTAAGGTGAACCGGTCCAGCCGGCGAACTCTTTGCGACAGAAGCAGCTCTCGCACATACTGTTCGGGCATAACGAAGCATTTCTGCTGAAGTCTCGGGAGGAGCCATCTCAACAAACCACTTTACATTATTACCATATAAATGAATCTGGTCGATCGCCTGCGGAGCACCCACATCCCTTAGTTCATGAGGCCGGTCTGCCGTAAGCACGATTAGCGGCACCCTGGAATACCGGGCTTCCACAATGGCGGGGTAGTAATTGGCTGCAGCTGTTCCGGATGTACACAGCAAAGCTGCTGGTTTTTGGGATGCTTTAGCAATGCCTAACGCAAAAAAGGCAGCCGAACGCTCGTCTACATGAATATGTACACGAAGCTCCGGATGCTCTGCCATTACCATTGCCATTGGGGTAGAACGGGAGCCGGGACTAAGCACGACATCCTCTACCCCGCTTTTTACTAATTCAGCCACAAATGCGGCTATATATGAAGTTAAAGCTTCCTGATGATTCACTTTTCATAACCCCCAAGAGCCGTAAGCATTGGCCGGAATTTAATCTTTGTTTCCTGGTATTCGCTTTCGGCATTTGAATCCTGTACCACTCCGCAGCCTGCAAATAAGGATGCCTCTTTCCCCTGAATTAGGCCGGACCTTATCGCAACAGCAAATTCGCCATTCCCTCTAAAATCCATCCATCCTAATGGAGCAGCATAAAAGCCGCGATCCAGTTCTTCTGCTTCTCTGATTTTTTCTACTGCTTCTCTTTTAGGCAGGCCTCCAAGAGCAGGAGTCGGGTGAAGACGGTCGACTAAAGCAAGAAGTGAAGCATCTTCCTTGGTTTTTCCTATTACCGGGGTATATAGGTGCTGAATATCCCGCATCTTCATCAGCTGCGGCTCATTCGGCAGTTCAACTTCTGTGCAGGATTCTTCCATAGCTTCCTTTATCATATCAACCACATATTGATGTTCAGTCAAATTCTTTTGATCATGCAATAATGTTTCTCCAAGGATATGATCATCTTCTTCTGTTTTGCCTCTGGGGATGGAACCTGCCAGACAAGTTGTAAACACGTTTTCCCCGTATTTTTTTATAAGGCGTTCAGGAGAGGCTCCAATAAAGCAGTCACCGTTCGATTCAAACGCAAAGATAAAGCTTTCACTTTGCATCTTCATCAGATTCTGGAGAACTCTTTCAATCTCAATCGGCTTTTCATAAATAAGCCTGGATTCCCTCGCAAGTACAACCTTTTTTAATAAAGATCCTGATTTTAGTTCATCAACAATTTTATCTACTGTCTCCATCCATTTTTCCGGATTGATATCTGCTTCTTCTTGAAGAGTGTTTGAACTGTCAGGATTATAATCATTGATTGAACCTATTAGCATGCTTCTTTCAGCCGCTATCTTTTCAAAAAGAGATTCACTATCATGCTGTGTACAGACAACATTTGTTGTCAAATAGGCCTGTCCATTCATTTCACTGTACATATAAGCCGGCACATGAAAAAGGGAATCGGAATACTTCGACCAAAGCTTTGTTTTCTTCTTTAGCGGGTCAAAAGAAAAACCGCCAAACATCACGGGCCCTGTAGCATTTTTATTATAAGGGTTAAAAATAATGCTGTTATTAATAAAACGCTTCCATTCCTTTTCAACACGATTAAATCTGTCACTACTCTCGTCTGACTGGATTTGCCTGCAGATGCCAAGCCCGATTATATAAGCTTCACCGGAAGGGTCCTTCCAGAAAAAGCGTTCACCAAAAAAACGGCTCTTTCCTGCCGCATAAAAAGAAAGGGGGTCTATATGATTTATTTTTTTCACTTCGCTCACTAAAACAGGCTTTGATAAGGATCTGGCCCTCTCAATCGCCTCCTGGATCCCTTCTTTTAGTTCCGTATCTTGTATCGTAACCAAAAAAATCCCTCCAATAACAGCTAAGTTGCCGTTATCCTACTTTAAACTTATTCTAAGATACACCTGTGATTCCAGGAATGTCAATGATGTCAATCATGCCATTCCTTTTTGTATCCTTTATATTATAGCTTACTTTGGGCATCTATAATATCAATTAACTCAGGTTCACTGTAAATAACTGTTACGTTAAATCATCCATGGCAAATACCGGTACAATTTACGGCAATAATACGTTGACACTCCTGCTTTATTTACCTAAACTTAAGGTGTTTGGTATAGTAAGGCATAAAGGGGTTTACTTTGACAATACCCTGATAATCGGTTAAAATAAACAAGTTTGAATGATGCTACAAATGATACCACTACAGAATAGATAAATAAGGGGAGAGTTATCATGCAACCACAAGCACAGACCAATTTTCCGCCTGCTTCCAGCTCAAAGAACTGGAGAGTCTGGTGGCAGCTTACCAGGCCGCATACTTTGACCGCTGCTTTTGTTCCGGTTTTGCTTGGAACAGCTCTTGCAATGGAACTTACCGAAATAAATTTCAGCCTGTTTTTTGCCATGCTGGCAGCAAGTCTGCTGATTCAGGCTGCTACCAATATGTTTAACGAATATTACGATTTCAAAAGAGGGCTTGATACCGAAGAATCTGTCGGAATCGGCGGAGCGATTGTCCGTGAAGGAATCAAACCGAAAACGGTCCTGAATTTGGCTTTCGGCCTTTACGGGGTTTCGATATTGCTTGGTTTCTATATTTGCATGAACACAAGCTGGTGGATTGCAGCAATCGGACTTGCCTCCATGGCAGTAGGATATTTATATACAGGCGGTCCTCTTCCGATTGCCTACACACCATTTGGTGAAATATTTGCAGGTTTTTTCATGGGCATGCTAATCATCCTTATTTCTTTCTATATCCAGGCAGGAACCGTAACCGCAACAAGTGTTTTAGTTTCGTTCCCTATATTGATTCTTGTTGGCGCCATTCTGCTGGCCAATAATATCAGAGACCTGGATGGCGACAAGGAATTCGGCCGTAAAACATTAGCTATCCTTTTAGGAAAAAAAGGAGCGATTAACCTGCTTGCCGGTATGTTCATCGTGTCCTATGCCTGGGTCTTCATATTAATCGCCATGAACATCATAACACCATGGCTTGCTATTGTTGTTCTTAGTGCGCCTAAGGCCATTAAAGCAACGAAAGGCTTCATCGGCAAAACACTGCCGATGCAAATGATGCCCGCGATGAAAGCAACTGCACAGACAAATACAATCTTTGGCTTCCTTTTATCAGTTGGCCTGTTTCTCGGATATCTACTATAATCATTTAATAAACCTCTGCTTCTATGGCAGGGGTTTTTTGTTTGGTAAAAATCAGCAGAAATTGTCATCCTGGTTTCATCTCATTTTTAACGGGTAATTTTTACGTAAGGAAGAGGCAGCCCTAAAATTATTTCTTCCGTTATGATTTTGCAAACTACGTCCATACTAAACCCATATGGACTGAGATTTGATATCCGGCGGAGCAAAACTGTCAGAGCTCAGCTTTATTATAGACTTGACTATCAGATCAGCAGGCTTTTATAAAAATCATCAAAACTAAGGATGTGACATAATATGTTGACCAATGAACAGATCAGCACTTTAAGAAAGGAATTGAATGATGAAAAGGAATCACTGGAATCCCAGCTGCAGGGCAATAAAGAAGGCAGTCTGGAAGGTGCAAGTGCCAGAGATGCAGTAGGAGAGCTCTCACTGTATGATAACCATCCGGCAGATATGGGTTCTGAACTGTATGAACGCGAAAAGGATTTTGCTTTAGAAGAACATCATGACTCTGAACTCAATAAAGTGAATGCTGCACTAAAGGCAATTGAAGATGGTTCATACGGCAAATGCAAAGAGTGCGGTTCTGATATTCCATACGAGCGGCTGGAAGTGATTCCGGCAACCCTTTACTGTAAGGATCATAGTCCGGAGCAAAAAGTGCCCGGAGACCGTCCTGTTGAAGAAGATGTGCTTGAACCTGCTCATGGGAATACCTTTCAGCATCATCAATTCAGGGAAGTAGTAGATAATGAAGACAGCTTTCAGGAAGTTGCCCGTTTTGGCACTTCTGAGACACCCTCTGATTTAAGGGGCGACTATGAAGATTACAACTCCCTTTATAATGAAGGCCATGATGACGAAGGATTTACAGAAGATTATGAGACATTTGTCGGAAATGATCTTGAAGGCAAGGAGAGAAAAATTTATCCTTCCAAGAAACAGGAAGAGTATGAAGCGATGCTGGATGAAAATGACATCGAAGCACCTTTCGGTGATGTCCCGTATCATGAGACTGACGGCTATGTGGATGAAGATAAGGATTAAAGTAAAAGCGATGCAGCTGCATCGCTTTTTTATGTCAAATGGCAAAATAAGATACCCTTATTTATTTATAGTTTGGATTCGATATCCTGGATAATCTCATCAATTGTATCGGAAACATCGTTTGTGCGGCGGGCGATGGAGATGCTGAATTCCAGCAGTTCTTTATAATTTTTCACCGGAATAGAATCACTTGTTTTCTCGAATTCATTTAGTTGCAGTCCAATATTTTGAAGATGCAGCAAAACTTCTTCCATAGATCCTCTCTCGATTTGGTACACTTAACAGCTACCCCCTTTATATCTAATGATTTCATTATCAGGGTTTTTAAACCTTTTTTGTAGTGGAAATTATTGTTAATATTTTCGCTTTGCAGAGTAAAACTTCGCCACAAAGGAAATATTAGTTTTAGAATAAATTGCTGGGAGGCTCATTATGTTTGCACAAATGAAAGCAGCATGCTTTTCAGAATATGACAAACTTGAACAAGTGGTGTTATGTGAACCGAAGTACATGACGATTGTGGATACTATTAACGAAACACAGAAGCATTATAAAAAAGAAGGAATTAATATCGACGTGGCGATGAAACAGCACAGGCACTTTGTCAGTGCATTGAAGGATCAGGGGATCGAAGTCGTTTTACTGCCCCCGTTTGAAAAATACCCTGAGCAGGTTTTTACCCGTGACATCGGATTTACGCTTGGAGAAAAGGTGTATGTTGCCGAAATGGCAGCTGATATCCGGCAGGGGGAGGAAAATGTTCTGAAACAATGGCTGGAAGTAAATCAGGTTCCTTTTTACAACCTTACGGGTGATCGTATAGAAGGAGGTGACGTTCTCATCGATGGCAAAACTATATATGCCGGAGTCAGCAGCCGGACCCACGAGGAAGCAATAGAGCACCTTCGCAGCCTTATGCCTGAATATGAAGTCATATCCATCCCCTTCACTGATACATATCTTCACCTTGATTGTGTATTTAATATCATTTCACCGGAGGAAGCTCTAATTTTTCCAGGAGAGATTCACGGGGAAAAAGTAAAAATGCTGGAATCGCGCTATGATTTAATAAAAGTGACGGAAGAGGAGCAATTCACACTCGGAACGAATGTCCTCTCAATTGGCAATAAAAAAGTATTTAGTCTTCCCGTTAATAAAAATGTCAATAAAGAGCTGAGGGCTAGAGGCTACGAGGTTATCGAGGTGGATATCACAGAAATCATTAAATCAGGAGGAGCCTTCCGCTGCTGTACTATGCCGGTTAGGCGGAGTAAAGGATAGGTCACCTGCTTCAAAGGTCTAGGTTAAATGATTATCGATTCCTTGGAAACCGCTTTTTTGTGACTAACTTTTCAGTTTAGGCGTTATTCGCACTAAAAACTAAAAAACAGCCTCTTCTCACAAGAAGGGCTGTTTTTCTTACTACTTATTCATCATCTGAACGCCAGCGGGTTTGATTTTCCATATTTCGCGCGCATATTCGCTGATTGTGCGGTCGCTTGAAAAATAGCCTGAGCCGGCAATGTTCATTAAGCTCATTTTCAGCCAATGATCACGATCCTCATAAGCCATCCCGGCTTCTTTCTGGATATTGACATACGAAGCAAAATCCCTCAACACAAAGTATTGGTCATTTTCCATCAGCAGTGAGTCAAATATAGGCTCGAACTCATCATCAGCATCCGGGAAAAATCCATTCACCAGCTGGTCGGTGACCTGGCGGATTCGCTTATCATGATGGTAATACTCTCTGGAATTATAACCGCCATTTTGGTAATAGCTGAGCACCTCATCTGCTGTTAATCCAAAGATGAAGATATTTTCATCTCCTGCTTTTTCTTTTATCTCAATATTGGCTCCATCCAGTGTACCAACTGTCAAAGCGCCATTCATCATGAATTTCATATTCCCTGTACCTGACGCTTCCTTGCTTGCTGTAGAAATCTGCTCGCTGATATCTGCCGCGGGGAAAATTTCCTCCGCCAGCGAAACCCGGTAATTTTCAAGAAAGATAACTTTTAGAACATCACTTGTCTGCGGATCGTTGTTTACCTTTTCAGCAACAGTATTAATTAATTTGATGATTTTCTTTGCATAGTAATAGCCAGGGGAAGCTTTTGCTCCAAAAATAAAAGTCCGCGGGTGCATGCGGAAATTGGAATCTTCCTTCAGCCTGTTATATAAATGCATAACATGAAGAATATTTAACAGCTGGCGCTTATAAGCATGCAGACGCTTAACCTGAATGTCAAAAATGGAAGACGTATCAACCATAATTCCCTGCTGGTCCTGAATGCGCTTTGCCAATCTTTCCTTGTTCAATTGCTTAATCTGATGCAGCTGTCCAAGGAAAACACTATCATTCTTAAAATCTGCCAGCTCGCGGAGCTTTTCCGGTTCCCGAATCCAGCCTGCCCCAATGCTCTCATTAATAAGACCAGACAAAAGCGGATTGGCTTTCAGCAGCCATCTTCTATGTGTAATCCCATTGGTTTTATTATTAAATTTCTCAGGAAAAATTTCATAAAACTGATTCATTTCCCGCTTCTTTAAGATTTCTGTATGAAGGGCGGCAACACCATTAACGCTGGAGCTGCCGACAAGGGCAAGGTGTGCCATCTTAACCTGGCCGTGCGCGATAATCGCCATATAATCAATCCGCTTCCAGTCACCCGGAAATCTGTTCCAAAGTTCTCGGCAAAAGCGCTCATTGATTTCATTCACTATCATATAAATCCGGGGCAGCAAAGGCTGGAAAATGCGGACAGGCCATTTCTCCAAAGCCTCTGAAAGAGTTGTATGATTCGTATAAGCAATCGTCCGGACCGTAATATCCCAGGCTTCCTCCCAGCCCATTCCCTCTTCATCCAGCAGGATTCTCATAAGTTCAGGAATGGCAAGAACCGGATGTGTATCATTAATATGAATACTCACATATTCATGAAAATCTCTTAAACTAGTATGCTGCTTTCGATAGGAACGCACAATGGAGCGGATACTGGCCGAAACAAGAAAGTATTGCTGCTTCAGCCTCAGGATCTTCCCCTCATCATGGGTATCATCAGGATATAGAAACTCTGAAACAGATTCGGTTTCCCGCTTATATTTTAAAATATCATGATTTACAGGATAAGGAGACGGCTCAGCATTCCAAAGCCTTAGAGTGTTAATCGTATCTGTTTGATACCCAGCCACAGGCATATCGTAAGGAACAGCCGAAATGGTCTCAGCATTCACATGGCGGAACACAAGCCTTCCGTTGTCCTCTGCAGTTTCGACTTTGCCCCAAAAAGGAACTTCAATTGCCAGGTCTGCTTTTCGGACTTCCCAGACATGGCCATTCCGAAGCCACTGTTCCGGAAGCTCCACCTGATAGCCATCCACTATTTTCTGCTCAAATAGGCCATGCTTATAGCGAATTCCACAGCCATGTCCGGGAAGGTTTAAGGATGCCAGCGAGTCCATAAAACAAGCGGCCAGACGTCCCAGTCCCCCGTTTCCAAGCCCTGCATCTGCTTCGATTTCTTCAAGACGGTTGAGGTCAATGCCCAGATCTGCCAGGCCATCTTTTACAACCTGCTCAATTCCCAGGTTTATCAGATTATGATGAAGCAGGCGACCCAATAAAAACTCGATGGATAAGTAATATACCTGCTTTTCACGGTCGATGCGGTATCGCTCATTTGTATTAATCCACTCTGTGCTCACATGTTCCCTGATCATATTTCCGAGAGTGAAGTAGTGATCTCTTTCTGTGCTTTCGCCAAAGCTTTTTCCACAGGTCATCTCCAGTTTCTTCAGGAATTCCTCTTTAAACCCATCGCGATCAGAAAACATGGCTTTCACTCCTTGAAACAAGGCCTGCATATAGCTGATTGTATTTGAAAGCAGATTGTGCCCAGCTGTTATCCATACCCATCGCATTTTTCATAATCTGCTCCCATATTTTACTGTCACTGTAAAAGCTAATTGCTCTTCGAATAGTGTACAGCATGTCATGGGCATTAAAATGGCTGAAGGAAAAACCGTTTCCTTCTCCTGTGTATTCATTGTACGAATGAACAGTATCATTTAAACCGCCTGTTTCCCTGACAATGGGAATGGATCCATATCTCATCGCAATCATCTGCCCTAAACCGCAAGGCTCAAATTGTGAAGGCATTAAGAATAAATCGGACCCTGCATAGAATTCATGTGCAAGTCCTTCATCAAACCCAATATATGCTTTGCACTTATCTGGGTAGCGCGCTTCCATCTCCCTGAAAAATTGCTCAAACTCAGGATCTCCAGTCCCCAGAATCAGGAATTGAACATCACCCTGCATAAGCTCATGGAACACACATTTTACAAGATCCAGGCCCTTTTGCTTTGTCAGTCTCGTAACCATGGCTATCAGAGGAACCTTTTCCTTCACCGGCAAGCCGAATTTTTTCTGAAGATGAACTTTATTCTCTATTTTGACTTGCAGCTTTTCAGCGGCATAGTTCTCTTTTATATACGGATCCTTCTCAGGATTATAAAATTCTTCATCAATCCCGTTTAAGATTCCTTCCAGGTCACAAGCCCTGCGTTTCAGCAAATCATGCAGCTTCTCACCGTAATACTCTGTTTGAATTTCATCTTTATACGTAGGGCTAACTGTTGTAATTTTATCAGCAGCGACAAGTCCGCCCTTCATAAAATTAATATTTCCGAAGAATTCAAGCTTATCCGGATGGAAATGGCTATAGTCAAGCCCTAATAGATCCCCTAAAGCAGCTCTTGGCATAATCCCCTGAAATTGAAGGTTATGAATGGTGAAGACTGTCCGAATGAATTCATACCCCTTTTTCGCACGATATTCAACCCTGAGCAGAAAAGGAATCATCCCGGTATGCCAATCATGGCTGTGAATAACATCTGGACAGTAATCAAGATGCTGAAGGGCATCCAGCACGGCCCGGTTAAAATAGGCAAACCTTTCTCCATCATCAAAATAGCCGTACAATTTTTCACGGTTAAAGTAATATTCATTATCCACAAAATAGAAAAGGATTCCCTGGTGCTCAAGTTCTTCAATTCCGCAATACTGGTTTCTCCAGCCTACCTGAACTGTAAACTCGCACTTTTTTGACATTTTCTTTTTTAAATCATCTGATATGGAACCATACTTGGGAAGAATCACCCGTACGTCAGTCCCCTGTTTGGCAAGCTCTTTCGGGAGTGAACCGGCTACGTCGGCAAGACCTCCGGATTTGACGAATGGAACACATTCAGAAACAGCAAACAATACTTTCACGAGTTCATCAGCGCTCCTTGTACGGTACCCTTGCGAATTACCAAAGGCATTTCATGTCTTCCTTCAATTCTGGCACCGGATTCTACCTTAACATCTTTATCTAAAATAACAGAGTCTAAAACACAGTTTTCTCCAATGTGGGTTTTTTGCATAATTATACAATTTTTCACAACTGAGCCCTTGCCAATTTTGACCCCGCGGGAGATAATGCTGTTCTCGACGGTTCCTTCAATCATGCATCCATTTGCAATCATCGAATTCTTTGCGCTCGCACCTTTCACATATCGTGTTGGCGGTTCATCTTTTACTTTTGTATAAATGGGCTGGCTGCGCAGAAAAATATTTTTCCATGCCTCAGGTTCCAATAACCCCATGCTTGCAGCAAAGTAATTTTCAATGGAATCAATCATGACAGCCAAACCGGTATATTCATAATTGCATATCGTGTACGAATGGTGGATATCTGTAACAACATCACTCATGCACGTGTATCCTGTTTCGTTTCTATTTTCTATTAAATTAATAAGCAGCGAAGTTTTTACAAGGTACATTTCAAGGGAGCGTCCATCCTGGCGAACAACTGTAATATCACACCCCATCATAATATGTCTATCCAGAACAGGCCTGAAATCCATATTAAAAACGGTAAAACAGTTTGAGATCAATGCATACTCCTGTTTGCTGCGATAAAAATAATCCAAATTGGCAGCAAAGTGATTGAAAGATCCGATCCCTTTACTTGGACTATCCAGCAAAGGAGACGGGAAAAAGAATAGCCCATCCCTTTTTCTGTTTAGGTCCCAGTTCTTCCCTGAACCAAGATGATCCATTAAAGAGCGATACTGATACTTCGGAAATATGGCCACACTCTCAATATCCGAGTTGACCATATTGGAGAGAACAAAATCGATCAGCCTATAGCGGCCTGCAAACGGAACAGCTGCGAGCGACCTGTGTACTGTCAATTCCTCTAAATCTTCATGATAGGTTGTTGCGTCTATTACACCAAGCATTTTCTTCTTCATGACATTCCCTCCCGTTTATTGGCCAGGAGCCGTTTTTGGCATCCAGCTGTAAATTAAGAACAAATTCCCTTTATCATTTCCTGTGTTATCAGAATAATTTCATCATCTTCTTCGGAAGCACTAATCACAACGCCATCAGGTATGTTCATTCCGCTTGGCACAATCGCCTTTTCAATATAAACATTTTCACCAATTACAGCATCAGGCATGATGACTGATTCACGAATCACCGTATTCTTCCCAACCAGAACCCCTTGAAAAAGCACTGACTTTTCAACTTCGCCCTCAACCGTACAGCCTTCATTTATCAAAGACTCTGCAACCTCTGCTTGAGTTGAAATATACTGTGGAGGGTGATTCGGATTCACCGAATAAATCCGCCAATCATGATCAAAAAGATTCAGCTCGCATTCATCATCCAGTAAATCCATATTTGCTTCCCACAGGCTCTTAACTGTACCAACGTCCTTCCAATAGCCATTGAACGGGTAAGCGAACAGCTTTTTATTTTCGTCAAGCATTAATGGAATGATATCCTTCCCGAAGTCATGGCTTGATTCCGGATTGCGGTCATCCATTTCCAAATATTCCTTTAAAACAGACCAATTAAAAATATATATTCCCATGGAGGCCAGATTATTTTTGGGATATGCTGGTTTTTCCTCAAATTCCGCGACCCGCATCTCCTCATCTGTGTTCATGATGCCAAACCTGCTTGCCTCCGGCCAAGGCACTTCAATAACAGAAATAGTGGCATCCGCACCTTTTTCAATATGATAATTCAGCATCAGCTCATAATTCATTTTATAAATATGATCACCGGATAAAATCAGGACATATTCAGGATCATACTGCTTTAAATAGTTAAGGTTTTGATAAATGGCACTGGCTGTTCCCGTATACCATTTGACCTCCGATGATTCGCTGTAAGGGGGCAGCACTGTCACGCCGCCGTTCTTTCTGTCAAGATCCCATGCGCTGCCTATGCCAATATACGAATTCAGAACCAGCGGCTGGTATTGTGTCAGAACACCGACTGTATCAATTCCGGAATTGGTGCAATTGCTCAATGTAAAATCAATGATCCTATACTTTCCTCCAAAAGGAACGGCCGGTTTCGCCAGGCTTTTTGTCAGAGAACTAAGCCTGCTCCCTTTCCCTCCTGCTAATAGCATTGCGACGCACTTTTTCTTTCCCATTTCCCTTCCTCTCCTTTCGATGTTTTACAGGGCGTAATATTGAAATGCCAAATGGCGGAATAGACATTTCCAAACTGAACGGCTTGCCATGAAACTCAATTTCCTCACTCTTAAGGACCCTCTTGTTAATGCAATTTGATCCTCCAAAGCTATCACTGTCACTGTTAAGTATTTCCCGATAAGATCCCCTATTTGGAACGCCTATACGGAATTTAGGATATATAGCCGGTGTAAAATTGCAGACAATCACGAGATAATCATCCTCTTTAGAGCCTTTCCTGATAAAAGAAAAGATGGATTGGTGCGAATTATGACAATCAATCCATTCAAAGCCATCCTGAAGGTGATCAAGCTCAAAAAGAGGCTTGGAACGTTTATAAACTTTGATTAATTCTTTCACATAATCATTTGCTTTTTTATGCATCTCGTAATCCAGCAGATGCCAATCAAGCTGTTCTTTGTCTTTCCATTCGGAAAACTGCCCGAGCTCATTCCCCATGAAAAGAAGCTTTTTGCCGGGATGGGCAATCATATAGCCTAGCAGGAGCCTGTATTGGGCAAACTTTTGCCAGTAATCTCCCGGCATTTTATCCAGCAGCGATTTTTTTCCATGGACAACTTCATCATGTGAAAAAGGCAGTATGAAGTTCTCTGTAAAAGCATACAAGAGTGAAAATGTCATTTTCCCATGGACACCAGATCGCCTCTCGGGCTCTGTTTCCATATATGTAAGAACGTCATTCATCCAGCCCATATTCCATTTATAATGAAAACCCAGCCCTCCATAATGAACTGGTGCGGTCACTTGCGGCCAATCTGTTGAATCCTCTGCCATCATGAGAAAGGAGGAATCATATTGTGACACCACTTTATTGAGGTTTTGCAGAAAACGGGTACCAAACGGATTTTCTGTTTTTCCATCCCGGTTCGGCCAATAGATCATATTAGCGACCGCATCAACCCGGAAGCCGTCAATATGGTATTTCTCCATCCAAAAAACAGCATTGGAAATAAGAAAGCTCTGCACTTCATTTTTGCCGAGATCAAAATTGGCGGTGCCCCATACCCGGTTCTCTCTGTCGCCTTCTGTTTCATACTCATACAAATACGAACCATCAAACTGATGAAGGCCATGGGCATCTTTGCAGAAGTGCCCCGGCACCCAGTCCAGTATCACCCCAACACCATGCTGGTGGCATTGATCAACAAAATACATAAAATCATGCGGACTGCCATAACGGCTGGTAACAGAGTAATAACCTGTTCCCTGATAGCCCCAGGAAGCGTCGAGCGGATGCTCAATTAGAGGAAGCAATTCTATATGCGTAAACCCATGCTCCACCACATAAGGTATTAATTCATCTGCAAGCTCCCGGTAGGTATACAGACTTCCAGATTCTTTTTGTTTCCACGAACCCAGATGGACCTCATAAATGACTGCAGGCTCCGTAAAAATAGGCTTCTTTTCTTTTTTTTGCATCCATTTGCTGTCATTCCACTGATACCCGTCCAGCGAATATACTTTAGAAGCTGTATTCGGCCTGACTTCTGAAAAAAAGCTATAAGGATCTGCCTTTAATAGCATATCTCCTCTCTTTGTTGTAATTTCATACTTATACAAGGCACCCTCCATGTTTCCATCCAGCTGAATAATCCAGACACCTTCATTATTCACTCTATGTAAGGTATAGCCTTCTCCATTCCAATCATTAAAATCACCGACTAGTCTGATAATTTCAGCATTCGGTGCCCACACACAAAAACGGGTAATCACTGATTCTCCGTTTGAAACTACATGTGCACCAAATAACTGGTGACTCTCATAAAGTGTACCTTCATGGAACAAATGCAACTGATAATCGGTTGGAAACAAAATATCCACTACCATCCTTCTCCACACCCAGTCTCGTTTCTTTTGACTTTCCTGTTATATTCGCTGAACCTGAGAAAAGTCCTTGTAAAAGTTTTTTTAATTTTATGACAACAATGTTCATATTCTGCTAATAACCGATAGCATTTTGCCTATTTTAACAGGTTTCGCATAATCTCCGGTAAACTTAGACAAAATAAAACAAAATATGCAAGCGAAAAATGAAAGGAGAATAATATTTTGGGCAATAAAGAAGAGGAGATTTTATTGAATGAGGCATCCAAAAAGGAAATAAGGATTCCGCTATTTGAAGCACCGGATGGAAAGATTATGGCCACTGGTGATATGTTTAGGGGCCCCTATACGGGAATATCTTCTGATATCGATCTGAATAATCCCGGCAATAAATTAAGCAGGGATGAAGAGAAATTTGATTAAATAGGAGCGGAAATGAACCGTAAAAGGGAGTTATACAAGGACAACAAAAAAGCTGCCAACAAATTGTTGACAGCTTTTTTGTATGACCCCTACGGGATTCGAACCCGTGTTACCGCCGTGAAAGGGCGGTGTCTTAACCGCTTGACCAAGGGGCCAATATGGCGGAGAAGGAGGGATTTGAACCCTCGCGCCGGTTACCCGACCTACACCCTTAGCAGGGGCGCCTCTTCAGCCACTTGAGTACTTCCCCATATATGGCTCCGCAGGTAGGATTCGAACCTACGACCGTTCGGTTAACAGCCGAATGCTCTACCACTGAGCTACTACGGAACAATAATTAAAATGGTGGGCCTAAATGGACTCGAACCATCGACCTCACGCTTATCAGGCGTGCGCTCTAACCAGCTGAGCTATAGGCCCATATGTGTTGGAGCGGGTGAAGGGAATCGAACCCTCATCATCAGCTTGGAAGGCTGAGGTTTTACCACTAAACTACACCCGCGTAAGATTCTAAATGGTGGCTCAGGACGGAATCGAACCGCCGACACAAGGATTTTCAGTCCTTTGCTCTACCGACTGAGCTACTGAGCCATATAAATTTATTAATCCTAAAGCTTGAAACATGTGCTTCAAAGTCCTGCGTTCTTTGTCGCAGATTTTAAAAGCATGCTATTCGATGATGTTAAGCTTCGCAGCTGCATTCTTTTAAAATCCTCTACCGACTGAGCTACTGAGCCACATTCTATATTTTTTTGTAAAAATGGCGGTCCGGACGGGACTCGAACCCGCGACCTCCTGCGTGACAGGCAGGCATTCTAACCAACTGAACTACCGGACCAGATTGCGGGGGCAGGATTTGAACCTGCGACCTTCGGGTTATGAGCCCGACGAGCTACCGGACTGCTCCACCCCGCGACAATATTATTAAAATAAAATATGGAGGAGGAAAGGGGATTCGAACCCCTGCGCGGTTTGACCCGCCTGTCGGTTTTCAAGACCGATCCCTTCAGCCGGACTTGGGTATTCCTCCGTATAAGAAAAGTGGTGGACCTTGTAGGACTCGAACCTACGACCGGACGGTTATGAGCCGTCTGCTCTAACCAGCTGAGCTAAAGGTCCAGCATCGTTTAATTAAATGGTAGCGGCGGAGGGGATCGAACCCCCGACCTCACGGGTATGAACCGTACGCTCTAGCCAGCTGAGCTACACCGCCAAAATAGTAAATATAATTATGGTGGAGCCTAGCGGGATCGAACCGCTGACCTCCTGCGTGCAAAGCAGGCGCTCTCCCAGCTGAGCTAAGGCCCCAAAGATTAATGGTCGGGAAGACAGGATTCGAACCTGCGACCCCTTGGTCCCAAACCAAGTGCTCTACCAAGCTGAGCTACTCCCCGTTAATATGGCGCGCCCGAGAGGAGTCGAACCCCTAACCTTTTGATCCGTAGTCAAACGCTCTATCCAATTGAGCTACGGGCGCAATATTAAATTCTACTGGTGCCGAGGACCGGAATCGAACCGGTACGGTAGTCACCTACCGCAGGATTTTAAGTCCTGTGCGTCTGCCAGTTCCGCCACCCCGGCAATAAATGGAGCGGAAGACGGGATTCGAACCCGCGACCCCCACCTTGGCAAGGTGATGTTCTACCACTGAACTACTTCCGCATAAATAATGGTGCGGGTGAAGGGAGTCGAACCCCCACGCCTTGCGGCGCCAGATCCTAAGTCTGGTGCGTCTGCCAATTCCGCCACACCCGCAATATGAAATTAAAAATGGTGAGCCATGAAGGACTCGAACCTTCGACCCTCTGATTAAAAGTCAGATGCTCTACCGACTGAGCTAATGGCTCATATTCTATAAAAAGAACTGAAGTGGTGCCGGCGAGAGGACTTGAACCCCCAACCTACTGATTACAAGTCAGTTGCTCTACCAATTGAGCTACACCGGCAGCTTGTACATTTAAATTAATGGTGGAGGATGACGGGATCGAACCGCCGACCCTCTGCTTGTAAGGCAGATGCTCTCCCAGCTGAGCTAATCCTCCATTATTAATTGCCCGGCAGCGTCCTACTCTCACAAGGGGACAGCCCCTAACTACCATCGGCGCTGAGAAGCTTAACTTCCGTGTTCGGTATGGGAACGGGTGTGACCTTCTCGCTATCGCCACCAGACTATTTTTCAAAGACAAGTTTTATTATACCGTCTTTTCAGGATTTTTCAAGAGGAAATTTCATTTTTTCATTCCCTCAAAACTAGATAATGTATGAAGAAGCATTTGCCGAGTATTCACCAATGACTTGTCTAGCTTCGGCTCCTAACTTCTCGGCTGTTTCGATCCGTCCCTCCAAATCCCAAAACCAGGATTTGAATGGCCGGCTCTCCAACGTCTCTCGAAGTTGAACAGTCGCCTCCGCTTTTCGTTTTGGTTAAGTCCTCGATCGATTAGTATCAGTCAGCTCCACATGTCGCCACGCTTCCACCTCTGACCTATCAACCTGATCATCTTTCAGGGATCTTACTAGCTTGACGCTATGGGAAATCTCATCTCGAGGGGGGCTTCATGCTTAGATGCTTTCAGCACTTATCCCTTCCGCACATAGCTACCCAGCGATGCCTTTGGCAAGACAACTGGTACACCAGCGGTGCGTCCATCCCGGTCCTCTCGTACTAAGGACAGCTCCTCTCAAATTTCCTGCGCCCACGACGGATAGGGACCGAACTGTCTCACGACGTTCTGAACCCAGCTCGCGTACCGCTTTAATGGGCGAACAGCCCAACCCTTGGGACCGACTACAGCCCCAGGATGCGATGAGCCGACATCGAGGTGCCAAACCTCCCCGTCGATGTGGACTCTTGGGGGAGATAAGCCTGTTATCCCCGGGGTAGCTTTTATCCGTTGAGCGATGGCCCTTCCATGCGGAACCACCGGATCACTAAGCCCGACTTTCGTCCCTGCTCGACTTGTAGGTCTCGCAGTCAAGCTCCCTTGTGCCTTTACACTCTGCGAATGATTTCCAACCATTCTGAGGGAACCTTTGGGCGCCTCCGTTACTTTTTAGGAGGCGACCGCCCCAGTCAAACTGCCCACCTGACACTGTCTCCCGCCCCGATCAGGGGCGCGGGTTAGAATTTCAATACAGCCAGGGTAGTATCCCACCGACGCCTCCACCGAAGCTGGCGCTCCGGCTTCTCAGGCTCCTACCTATCCTGTACAAGCTGTACCAAAATTCAATATCAGGCTACAGTAAAGCTCCACGGGGTCTTTCCGTCCTGTCGCGGGTAACCTGCATCTTCACAGGTACTATAATTTCACCGAGTCTCTCGTTGAGACAGTGCCCAGATCGTTACGCCTTTCGTGCGGGTCGGAACTTACCCGACAAGGAATTTCGCTACCTTAGGACCGTTATAGTTACGGCCGCCGTTTACTGGGGCTTCGATTCAAAGCTTCGCTTGCGCTAACCTCTCCTCTTAACCTTCCAGCACCGGGCAGGCGTCAGCCCCTATACTTCGCCTTGCGGCTTCGCAGAGACCTGTGTTTTTGCTAAACAGTCGCCTGGGCCTATTCACTGCGGCTCATCAGGGCTATTCACCCTAATGAGCACCCCTTCTCCCGAAGTTACGGGGTCATTTTGCCGAGTTCCTTAACGAGAGTTCTCTCGCTCACCTTAGGATTCTCTCCTCGCCTACCTGTGTCGGTTTGCGGTACGGGCACCTTTTCCCTCGCTAGAGGCTTTTCTTGGCAGTGTGGAATCAGGAACTTCGGTACTAAATTTCCCTCGCCGTCACAGCTCAGCCTGTGTGGTAACGGGATTTGCCTCGTTACCGGCCTAACTGCTTGGACGCGCTAATCCAGCAGCGCGCTTACCCTATCCTCCTGCGTCCCCCCATTGCTCAAACGGTAAAGAGGTGGTACAGGAATATCAACCTGTTGTCCATCGCCTACGCTTTTCAGCCTCGGCTTAGGTCCCGACTAACCCTGAGCGGACGAGCCTTCCTCAGGAAACCTTAGGCATTCGGTGGATGGGATTCTCACCCATCTTTCGCTACTCATACCGGCATTCTCACTTCTAAGCGCTCCACCAGTCCTTGCGGTCTGGCTTCAACGCCCTTAGAACGCTCTCCTACCACTGACATCGAAAGATGTCAATCCACAGCTTCGGTGATACGTTTAGCCCCGGTACATTTTCGGCGCGGAGTCACTCGACCAGTGAGCTATTACGCACTCTTTAAATGGTGGCTGCTTCTAAGCCAACATCCTGGTTGTCTAAGCAACTCCACATCCTTTTCCACTTAACGTATACTTTGGGACCTTAGCTGGTGGTCTGGGCTGTTTCCCTCTTGACTACGGATCTTATCACTCGCAGTCTGACTCCCATGGATAAGTCTTTGGCATTCGGAGTTTGTCTGAATTCGGTAACCCGATGGGGGCCCCTAGTCCAAACAGTGCTCTACCTCCAAGACTCTTACTACATGAGGCTAGCCCTAAAGCTATTTCGGAGAGAACCAGCTATCTCCAGGTTCGATTGGAATTTCTCCGCTACCCACACCTCATCCCCGCACTTTTCAACGTGCGTGGGTTCGGGCCTCCATCCAGTGTTACCTGGACTTCACCCTGGACATGGGTAGATCACCTGGTTTCGGGTCTACGACCACATACTCATTCGCCCTATTCAGACTCGCTTTCGCTGCGGCTCCGTCTTATCAACTTAACCTCGCATGTAATCGTAACTCGCCGGTTCATTCTACAAAAGGCACGCTATCACCCATTAACGGGCTCTAACTACTTGTAGGCACACGGTTTCAGGATCTCTTTCACTCCCCTTCCGGGGTGCTTTTCACCTTTCCCTCACGGTACTGGTTCACTATCGGTCACTAGGGAGTATTTAGCCTTGGGAGATGGTCCTCCCTGCTTCCGACGGGATTTCTCGTGTCCCGCCGTACTCAGGATCCACTCTGGAGGGAACGAAGTTTCAACTACAGGGCTTTTACCTTCTCTGGCCGGCCTTTCCAGACCTGTTCATTTACCTCGTTCCTTTGTAACTCCGTGTAGAGTGTCCTACAACCCCAGGAGGCAAGCCTCCTGGTTTGGGCTAATCCCGTTTCGCTCGCCGCTACTCAGGGAATCGCGTTTGCTTTCTCTTCCTCCGGGTACTTAGATGTTTCAGTTCCCCGGGTCTGCCTTCCATATCCTATGTATTCAGATAAGGATCCCATCCCATTACGGATAGGGGGTTTCCCCATTCGGAAATCTCCGGATCAAAGCTTACTTACAGCTCCCCGAAGCATATCGGTGTTAGTACCGTCCTTCATCGGCTCCTAGTGCCAAGGCATTCACCGTGCGCCCTTTCTAACTTAACCGTATTTGACAGGTTCATCGAAGATGAACAAGATCAAAGGTTTTTAACTCTATTTAACATAGAGAGAATTCACTAAAATGGCGATTACTCGGTTATTGCTTCTTCATAATCATTATCTAGTTTTCAAAGAACGAATCTTTCATTGAGAGATTGAACTCTCAAAACTGAACGAACAAAGAACGTCACGTTTCTTGTAAATATTCCTTAGAAAGGAGGTGATCCAGCCGCACCTTCCGATACGGCTACCTTGTTACGACTTCACCCCAATCATCTGTCCCACCTTAGGCGGCTGGCTCCAAAAGGTTACCCCACCGACTTCGGGTGTTACAAACTCTCGTGGTGTGACGGGCGGTGTGTACAAGGCCCGGGAACGTATTCACCGCGGCATGCTGATCCGCGATTACTAGCGATTCCGGCTTCATGCAGGCGAGTTGCAGCCTGCAATCCGAACTGAGAATGGTTTTATGGGATTCGCTTAACCTCGCGGTTTCGCAGCCCTTTGTACCATCCATTGTAGCACGTGTGTAGCCCAGGTCATAAGGGGCATGATGATTTGACGTCATCCCCACCTTCCTCCGGTTTGTCACCGGCAGTCACCTTAGAGTGCCCAACTGAATGCTGGCAACTAAGATCAAGGGTTGCGCTCGTTGCGGGACTTAACCCAACATCTCACGACACGAGCTGACGACAACCATGCACCACCTGTCATCCTGTCCCCCGAAGGGGAACGCCCTATCTCTAGGGTTGTCAGGAGATGTCAAGACCTGGTAAGGTTCTTCGCGTTGCTTCGAATTAAACCACATGCTCCACCGCTTGTGCGGGCCCCCGTCAATTCCTTTGAGTTTCAGCCTTGCGGCCGTACTCCCCAGGCGGAGTGCTTAATGCGTTTGCTGCAGCACTAAAGGGCGGAAACCCTCTAACACTTAGCACTCATCGTTTACGGCGTGGACTACCAGGGTATCTAATCCTGTTTGCTCCCCACGCTTTCGCGCCTCAGCGTCAGTTACAGACCAAAGAGTCGCCTTCGCCACTGGTGTTCCTCCACATCTCTACGCATTTCACCGCTACACGTGGAATTCCACTCTTCTCTTCTGCACTCAAGTTCCCCAGTTTCCAATGACCCTCCCCGGTTGAGCCGGGGGCTTTCACATCAGACTTAAGGAACCGCCTGCGCGCGCTTTACGCCCAATAATTCCGGACAACGCTTGCCACCTACGTATTACCGCGGCTGCTGGCACGTAGTTAGCCGTGGCTTTCTGGTCAGGTACCGTCAAGGTACCGGCAGTTACTCCGGTACTTGTTCTTCCCTGACAACAGAGTTTTACGATCCGAAAACCTTCATCACTCACGCGGCGTTGCTCCGTCAGACTTTCGTCCATTGCGGAAGATTCCCTACTGCTGCCTCCCGTAGGAGTCTGGGCCGTGTCTCAGTCCCAGTGTGGCCGATCACCCTCTCAGGTCGGCTACGCATCGTGGCCTTGGTGAGCCGTTACCTCACCAACTAGCTAATGCGCCGCGGGCCCATCTGTAAGTGATAGCGAGATGCCATCTTTCAGCTTTTCCTCATGTGAGGAAAAGAGTTATCCGGTATTAGCCCCGGTTTCCCGGAGTTATCCCAGTCTTACAGGCAGGTTGCCCACGTGTTACTCACCCGTCCGCCGCTGACTTCAGGGAGCAAGCTCCCATCTGTCCGCTCGACTTGCATGTATTAGGCACGCCGCCAGCGTTCGTCCTGAGCCAGGATCAAACTCTCCATATAAGAGTTGATTAAGCTCGTTTTGTCTTTTCAAAAAAGACTAATGATTAAACGTTGACGTTTTGTTCGTTCAGTTTTCAAAGATCAATTTTTCTTGTTATATTTTTCCTTGCCGCCCAGAAGCGACTTTATCAATATAACATGTTACCCATAAACAAGTCAACAACTTTTTAAAAATGATTTTTCTCTGTTTAAATTGCCTTGTTGAGGACAAGAATTAATATACCATGACTCATTAAATGTTTGCAATATAATTTTTCAAAAATGTTTATCTTTATATTTCGATGCATTTTGTTATTAATCTCTTTTCTATTAGATGATTATTTGAAACCAATCTATTAGAGAGTACCTTTAATAAAGCGGCAGAAAATCTAAATAATCTGCACCCAGATCTCATAATGGGTGCATGTTCTACAAATCAAATTAATGCGTATTTAACTTGAACTTTCAAGAATAAGTTATATCAATAGAATATTATTCGAAAACTTTATCATACATGCCCACATACTTATCCACTGTAAAACACTTATTATTTCAGTTGTCAACAGAGTTACGCACAGCCTGTTGATAACTTTGTTCACTTTTCCACAGTTTTAAAAGCAACCATACAGAATAATAAATCTATAAGAAATTTTAATACCTGCTTATTGAAGTACAAACTCAAAATTAAATATAGCCAGTATAAAGAAGAAATAGTAATAGTTTGAGTTAATTTTCATAATATCTATTAACTCTACTTTTAACGGAAGGTGTGAATCATACTGGAAACCGCAGCTCTGTACCTATCAGTAATCATGGCCGTATTTTTGTTTGCTTATGCTTATGCAGAAGGAATTAAAATTGCAAACTCAGATGAAGAGGTCTATGGAGGCACCTTCATCTTTTCAGTTACAGCTGCTTTTATTTTTTCAGCTCTGACCTATGTATTCAGATAAAAAAATCTCCCCGTTTCAGGGAGATTTTTTCACTAATATACCTATAGACAAGCTCCCATTTATCAGGAAACCGTTGTTTTTTTCTTCAATTCTTTCATTCGAATCTTTCTCTCATCTAATAAAAAGAGAGTTATTCCTCCAATTACAATTGCTCCCCCAAGAACTTGTGTCCATATAATAGACTCATGAAGCAAATAATAAGCTAAAACAGCAGCACCAACCGGCTCGAATAAAATTGCCATCGAAATGGTTGAAGTGCTTAGCCACTTTACTGACCAATTGAATAAGGTATGTCCGAGCAGTGTGGGAACAAGAGCGAGCAGGATAAAATATACCCAATCACTGGTTCCATAGGGGAGTAAAGGTTCTTCGGCGATTAACACATAAAAGAATAATGTAATAGCGCTAATACTGTACACAACAAAAGTGTAGGTAATGAGCGAAAGTCTTTTTCTGACTGTCTGGCCAAACATTAAGTAAGCCGTTACCAGGGCACATGCAATGATTGCAAGCATATCCCCAAACAAAGCAGACCCGCTGATCTGAAAATCTCCCCAGCTGATAATAACACTGCCTAAAATTGCGAGAAGCCCGCTTAATATTGCTTTCCAGGTAAACTTTTCTTTAAAGAAGAAATATGTACCTGCAAACGCAAAAAGGGGCTGTAGAGTCACAAGGACTGTAGAACTGGCTACAGAAGTGTAGTTCAGTGACTCAAACCACAGAATAAAATGGAAGGCAAGAAACACACCGGCAATGATGGAATAGATCCAATCCCGCCTTGTAATAAGACGAAGTTCAGGAACATACTTTATAAGAAATACAGGCAACATGAATAGGACAGAAAATAATAACCGGTAAAACGCAATGACTCCCGATGGAGCGCTGGATACCTTCACCAATATGGCTGAGGTTGAGACAGAAATGACTCCAATTGCCAGGACAACATAGGGATTTATTTTTTTATCTGACATTTTTAATACTCCTTGTTTCTGTTTCCTAATAATTAGGGTATATTTCATTTTATAATGTATAGTCAATCTTTTACTACGGTTTTATAATAGCAGGATTTTAAAGATCGTATTTCGATATATAATACTTAAAAAAGCGGGAGATATTATGAGCAGTTTAGAGATAGAAATATTAATGAAGCTGGGGATTTCAGCAGTCCTGGGTCTTGTTATCGGCCTGGAGAGAGAATTAAAACGAAAGCCCGTCGGCCTAAAGACCAGTTTAGTAATTTCCATAGTAAGCTGCCTGCTGACCATTGTGTCTATTGAATCGGCATATATGTTTCCCGGAAATGATAACATCAACATAACGATGGATCCACTGCGTTTAGCCGCCCAAATTGTTTCCGGAATCGGCTTCTTGGGTGCAGGCGTTATATTGAGGCGGGGAAATGACAGCATTTCAGGTCTAACAACAGCCGCATTAATTTGGGGGGCAGCAGGAATCGGAATTGCTGTAGGAGCAGGCTTTTATATTGAAGCAATGGCCGGAGTAGCGCTGCTGATTATATCAGTTGAGGTAATTCCTTTTATTATGGGGTTAATTGGTCCCAAACGCTTAAGAGAAAAAGAAATCAACCTGCAGCTGAAAGTAAGGGATAAAAAAAATATTGCTGACATCATCCCAGCTGTCAAAGACCTTGATATATCTATAAAACATATTCGCATTAAAGATTTAGAGGATGAAAATCTGCATCTTGTACAGCTGATCGTTGCCGTCGATTACAAAAGAAGAACTACGGATGTTTATTACAGTGTTTCAAGTATTCCTGGAGTACAGTGCATGGAAATCGATAGTATGCAGTAAATTTTTTTAATAATTCCTCTTGCAAGATAGCCCCGATGTGGTTATAATTTTTCTTGTACCACCACCCGGGGGATTAGCTCAGCTGGGAGAGCGCAACGCTGGCAGCGTTGAGGTCAGGGGTTCGAGCCCCCTATTCTCCATACCAATAGAAAAAAGGGAAGCCTTGATAAGAGGCTTCCCTTTTTTCTATAAACCTCTATTAAACCCTTGGCCAATTTAAGGTCACTGAAGAAAAAAATTTTGTTAATTAACTTGGTTCACAACCGCTTCCCGTTTGAGTGAGTCTAACAGTCAATGAGATGTCCTCTTTCTCACTCACAGTGTCAAAGCGGCCACAACTGTCAAAGTTTCGAATAATATCCCATTGATTTACCGAAGAAGCCACCAACTTGCAATGAATTGGCTCATTTTTAATCTCAAAAGTTGAAGAACCGAATGTACACCGATCTGCACCTTGTCCATCCTCAGCAAGCCCTCTCGTTTCAAGATCATTATTCTTCATACTATATTGGCCGAATGGAAATAGAATTGGTCTTGCAAGCTGTACTCTGTTATAACAATTAAAAGGAACATTCACACTGTAATCTCTCACATAACCCTCGCATCCCTCGACGTATTGAATATTTTTATGAATATACCCTTCAACAAACAAACTTGCCATATTATTAACGTTAGTAATCGGAAGAACTTTACACTGAGTTAGATGTACGTTCTTACGAATTTGCTTTATATCCGCTGCATAAGAAGGCAGTTTAAATTCACTTTCTATAAGGGTTTGAATCTGAATATTTCCTAGCACTACATTTCCTTCAGTTTCTCTTACTGTAACGTTAAAGGTACATTCTGCTGTATTGTCCGCAGCATCCGTTGCTCTACATGTTACAGTAGTGGTTCCTACAGGGAAAAAGCTTCCTGAAGCT